>JBFFIL010000009.1:0-14776 GCA_041556535.1 Acidimicrobiia bacterium
GGTCACTCACCCCCGGCGAGACTCTCATCCGGTTGGGCCAACTCGAGCTCGAAGGCAGAGTGCGCCGGGATGGGGGTCTTATCAGGCCGGCTTGACCTGGCGCCGCGGGCGGGCGCCAATAGCATCTGGCATGTGCGTGTTCCAGAGCTTCCCGAGTTCGCCAGTGATCAGGTCGAGGCCTACCTGCGGCGACTGGCCGATCACCGAGGTCTCTCGGCCAACACCGTTGCGGCGTATCGGCGCGACCTCAGCCAATTCTTCGATTACTGCGCCCGTGCCGGCCTGCGCTCGGTGGATGAGGCAACTCGCCGACTGGCCCGGCGGTACCTGGCCTTTTTGGACACGCGGGGCTATTCGCGTCGATCGATGTCGAGAAAGGCCTCGGCCGCTCGAACCTTCTACGCAGACGGGGTGAGAAGGGGCTCGCTCACGGTCAACCCGTTCGACGGTGTAGCCCGGCCCAAGTCTTCCAAGACACTGCCTCATGCCCTCCCGCAGCGTTCGCTGGCGACGGTGCTGGAGCAGTTCGACGCATCGGAACCAGTTGGCCTGAGGGACCTGGCCATCATCGAGATGCTCTATGCGACTGGACTGCGTGTCTCCGAGTTGGCCCAGTTGACCATCGACGACGCCGGAGCCGACACGGTGACGGTCGTGGGGAAGGGGGGGAAGAACCGGCGAGTCCCAGTGGGAACTCCTGCGCAACGAGCAGTGGATGCGTACCTGGAAGGCGGCCGTTCACAGCTGGCGGGCAAGGATGCCGGCCTCGCTCTTTGGGTCGGCGTGCGCGGAGGGCCGATGGGCACTCGTGCCATCCGAAGAGTCGTGTCGAATCGCATGGCGACGTTTCCCCACGCCCTCAGGCATAGTTTCGCCACGCATCTCCTGGAAGGAGGCGCGGACCTGAGGACGGTCCAGGACCTGCTGGGTCACACCGACTTGGCCACCACCCAGATCTACACTGCCGTCACCCGCAAGCACCTTCGAGGAACCTATGACAGAAGCCACCCGCGAGCCTGAGGCGGCTCAGGTCGACGGCTTGTGGGAGCGCTTCAAGGCCTCCGCAGACCTGGACGCCCGCGAGCGGCTGATCCTCCATTACTCGCCTCTCGTGAAGTACGTGGCCGGGAGGGTCGGTGCGGGACTGCCACGCTCCGTGGACCAGAACGACCTGGCCAGCTACGGGTTGTTCGGCCTCATCGACGCGATCGACAAATTCGAGCCCGATCGTGGCTTCAAATTCGAGACCTACGCGATCAACAGGATCAGAGGGGCCATTCTCGACGAGCTGCGCGCCCTCGACTGGGTGCCGCGCTCGGTCCGCTCCAGGGCGCGGCGCATCGAGACGGCGGTTGCGGAGTTGGAGCACCGGCTGCAGCGTGCCCCAACCGAGGAAGAGCTCGCCATGCAAGTGGAAATGGATGTCGAAGAGCTTCGCGGCTCGCTCGCCGAGATCGGGCGTTCCGGAATTGCCGCTCTGGACGAGTTCGTGACCTCCGAGTCCTCGACTTCGATCGGCGACCTGCTCGCGGATCCCGGCGGGGTCTCACCGGAGTCCGAGTTTCAGGCCGAGGAGACCAAGCGAGGGCTCGTCGATGCCATCAATCGGCTCCCGAACCGCGACAGGCTGGTTGTCACTCTGTACTACTACGAGGGGATGACCCTCGCTGAGATCGGCGACGTGCTCGGGGTCACCGAGTCCCGGGTTTGTCAGATCCACGCAAAGACCATGATGTCGCTTCGCAACCGTCTCGGTGATCCCGCCTGGACCTAGGTGGTTCTCACAGCCTCGTCGAGGCGTCGCAAGGCGTCGTAGTCGTCGCTCGTCGTCGCCATGGTCACGGCTACCGCCAACTCGAGTCTCGCCTCGGGAGCCCGCTCGACGCGGAGAGCATCTCGGAGCCGATCAGCCGCCCACGAGGGGTTGTGCCGGGCAAGGGCCCAGCCGGCATGCGATCTGATCATCGACGATCGGTGGGCTAGGTGCTGCTCGATCGGGGCCAGGGCCTCCGGTTCAGCTGAGTTGCCCGCCGCGACGAGGAGGTTGCGGCGGAGGTATCGGCCCTCTCTGTGAGGTATGAACCACCATGAGAAACGCTCGACCAAGGCGTCGTCTCCGAGGGCCAGGAGCTCGGAGAATGAGAGGGTCATTTGGGGCGACTTCGCGATCACTCTCGACCCCGGTGGACAGGAGGTCAGGCAGTCGTCACATCCGTATATTCGACGCCCCAGCTTCGGCCGAACCCAGAGAGGGATGAATCCCGAGGTCTGAAGCCACGTCGACAGACATCTGCGCGCGTCGAGACCCGTCGGAGTTATCGCAGTCGTAGGGCATGCCGGGATGCAGGACCGGCATGTGCCACAGCCTCGGCTCATCGGCTCGGTTGGGTCGAGCTCGGCTTCCGTCACGACGGTGCCGAGCAGCATCCACGGCCCGTGGCGAGGAGTCAGCACCATCGTGGACTTCCCGATCCAGCCCACACCGGCCTGCGCTGCCCCAGCCCGGTCGAGCAGCCGGTTGTCGTCGATCACGACTTCTGCCCGCGTTCCGGCGGAGGTGAAAGCCTCGGCGATGGCGGCAGTCACCCGACGCACCGCTTCATAGTGGTCCGTCGTGGCGAATCGGCCGACGACGGGACCGGTCTTGGCCGGGGCCGGAGCCCGGCTGGCGTACTCGACACCGACGACCACCAGGCTCTTCGCCCATGGAAAGGACGCCCGTGCATTCGAGGCAGTCTCCGGGTCGTCGTACGTGAAATGGAGCGGGCCGGATAGCCCGCTCGCCTTGTGACGCCGAAGAGTCTCTAGCGCCTCCGTGAACGGCTCCGCCCCCGTCACCCCCATCGAGGTCGCGCCGGAAGCGAACGCCAGCCTTCTGAGCTCACTGGTGTCGATTTACGGAAGGGTAAGTGCCTCCAATACAATCCCGTCCATCACGCACGCCCGTGAACCCTCACTGGTCGAGACATCTCGGAAGAGGGCACTCCTTCGAGGAGTGGGAGACGTTCCAACGGGCGGAGGAACAACCAGAGAGGAGCAGTTGTGGCTGAAGTCACGATGAAGCAGCTCTTGGAGGCCGGCGTTCACTTCGGGCATCAGACCCGTCGCTGGAACCCCAAGATGCTCCCCTATATCTACGGGGAGCGAAACGGAATCCACATCATCGACCTGCGGCAGACGGTGAGTCAGATCGCCGACGCGGTCGAGTTCGTGAAGAACCTTGCCGCCGACGGTGGCACGGTCCTCTTCGTGGGCACGAAGAAGCAAGCCCAGACCGCCGTCGCTGACGAGGCAACCCGGGCAGGTCAGCCGTATGTCAACTATCGCTGGCTGGGTGGGATGCTCACGAACTTCGCAACCATCCAGAAGCGAGTCTTCTACATGCGGGAGCTTCGCCGCATGGAGGCGACCGGAGAGATCAACTCGCTTCCGAAAAAGGAACGCCTCAAGCTTCGGCGGGAGCTCGCGAAGCTCGAGCAGAACCTCGGTGGCGTGGCGGATCTTCAGAGGCTGCCCGACGCGGTATTCGTCGTCGACGTGAACACCGAGGCCACGGCGATAAAGGAGGCCAGACGTCTGGATCTTCCGATAATCGCCCTGATCGACTCCAACAGCGACCCCGACGGCGTCCAATTCGTGATCCCGGGCAACGACGACGCCATTCGCGCGGCAAGCCTGGTGGCTGGCGCAATCGCCGATGCCGTCATCGAGGGCAAGGAGATCGCGTCCAAGCGCAAGCCCGCGCCGGCCGAAGAGACCGACGAGTCCTGACCATGGCCGACTTCACAGCAAAGGACATCCAAAGACTCCGCCACGACGCCGGAGTCGGGATGATGGACGCAAAGCAGGCGCTGACCGACGCCGAAGGCGACCTGGACAGGGCCTACGAGCTCCTCAGGGAGAGGGGACAGGCGAAGATGTCCAAGAGGTCCGATCGCGAGGCGAATGAAGGCACCATTGGCAGCTATATCCACATCCAGAACGACCGGCCGGTCATGGGTGTGCTGGTCGAGATGTCATGCGAGACGGATTTCGTCGCGAAGAGCGACGAGTTCCAGCAGTTGGCCAACGACCTGGCCATGCACGTCAGTTGGGCGAACCCCCAGTGGATAACGCGGGATGAAATCGACGCCGATGCGCTGTCCAAGGAGAAGGAACTGATCGCGCGTCAGGCCAAAGCCGAAGGAAAGCCCGAGAACGTCGTTGACCGCATCGTCGCCGGGAAGATCGAGGCCTGGTACGCCGAAAACGTCCTCTACGACCAGGTTTTCGTCAACGCCGAGCGATTCGAGGGCACGGTCGGCGACATGGTTGGCGGTATCGCGTCCAAAATGGGCGAGAACATCTCGGTGCGCCGCGTTGCCCGGATAGCTGTAGGCGGATAGGAGGTCTCTTGACGGAGAGTGAAAATCGAAGAGTCCTGCTCAAGCTCTCCGGCGAGGCGTTTGCCGACCCGGCCCTGGGCTACGGGATCGACCCGCTCACCGTCCACCGCGTTGCCGAGGAGATCGCCGAGGCGACGAAGGACGGAGTGGAAGTAGCGATCGTGGTCGGCGGGGGCAACATCTTCAGAGGGGTCTCGCAGGCCGCCAAGGGAATGGACCCGGCCAACGCCGACTACATGGGGATGCTCGCGACCGTCATCAACGCGCTGGCCCTGAGGGACGCGCTTGAGAACCAGGGCGTTGCGACCCGGGTGCAGAGCGCAATCACCATGCAGGCCTTGGCCGAGCCGTACATCCGGCTTCGAGCGATCAGACACCTCGAGAAGGGCCGTGTCGTGATCTTCGCCGCCGGGACGGGTAATCCCTTCTTCACCACCGACACGACGGCTGCCCTCCGCGCCATCGAGATTGACGCCGACGAACTCTTGAAGGCCTCGAAAGTGGATGGGGTGTACGACGCCGATCCAGCGACGAACAGTGACGCGAGCCGGATGACGGAGCTCTCTTACATGGAGTTCATTGCCGGCGAACTCCAGGTCATGGATACGACCGCCGTTACGATGTGCAAAGAGCACGAAGTGCCGATCCACGTCTTCGACATGACGGTTCCTGGAAACATCGTCAAAGCGGTGAGGGGCGACCAAATCGGCACGGTGGTCCACTGAGGAGAAGGCGATGATCGGCGATCTCTTGGTTGAAGCCGAGCACAAGATGGAGATGGCTGTGGAGCATGTCGCCGGTGAGTTCGGCACGGTGCGCACCGGCAGGGCCAACCCTCAGCTTCTCCAGCGAATCGCGGTCGAGTACTACGGGACCCCGACCCCTCTCCAGCAACTTGCCTCGATCTCGGTTCCTGAGGCCCGTCTCCTCGTGGTCCAGCCTTTCGACCGGTCGACGATCGGAGACATCGAGCGGGCGATTCAGCGGGCAGACCTAGGCCTCAATCCGACCAACGACGGGTCTGTCCTCAGGATCGCCTTTCCCCCTCTGACCGAGGAGCGCCGAATGGAGCTGATCAAGGTGGTCAAGCACATGGCGGAGGAGGGGAGGGTGGCGGTCAGGAATGTGCGCAGGCACTCCAAATCGGACATGGAGGCCCTGCACGGTGAGATCTCCGACGACGACATACGGCGAGGGGAAGACGAGTTGCAGAAGCTGACCGACCGGTTCGTGGAGAGGATCGACACACTGGTGGGCAACAAGGAAGAGGAGCTGCTCGAGGTCTGATGGTTGATCAGGACGCCAACGAGACCAACGACCCGACCCCGGGCACCGAGATGGCATCGGTCGAGGAGACCGCCGAAGTCGTTCCTCTCCCCGGCATCGGGGACGTCGCGGGGGATCGCGACGAATTCGAATGGAGCCTCGGTGAGCCTGATTCCCTCGACGACTTCACCTCTGAGGAGTACGTGACGGCGACCACCCAGGAGTATCAGGGTCTCGCCGAGGAGGTCAGCCGGGCAGCTCAGGAGGAGTGGCAGCAACAGGCGGTCGCCGCCATGGTTCCGGGAGTGGGCAGCGGGCTCGTGGGATTCGAGGACGTGTCGGGAATGGCCACTCAACCCGAAGAGGCGTACGAGGCGGTCGAGCAGGCCGCCACTTCCGACCTGGCCATGCGGGTAGCGTCGGCGCTGGGAATCTTCGGGATGTTCCTCGGCAGCCTCTTCCTCGGAGAAGCCTGGTTCTCGGGTTTCGTCGTCCTCGTGATGGTTGTCTCGCTCGGAGAGCTGTACGCGACATTGAGAGTCGGCGGATACAGGCCTCTCGCTCTCTTCGGTCTCGTCGGGGTCATCGCCATCGGCGTGGGAGCGCACAGCTCGGGGCCGTCGGCCGTGGCAACCTGGGGTGTTCTCGCGACTGTCGCGATCATCCTGTTTTTCACCCTCACCCCGCGTCGCAACCCGTTGAGTGACGCCGCGGTGACTGTCATGGGGATGGCATGGGTTGGGATGCTGGCGTTCGCGATCCCGATCGCACGCGGGCCCCATCCGCTCGAACACATCCTGTTCCTGGTGTTGGTGATCGCTCTCAATGACACGGGCGCATACTTCACGGGCCGGACTGTGGGAAAGCGGAAGCTGGCTCCCTCGGTGTCCCCGTCCAAGACGGTTGAGGGCTTCGTCGGTGGGTTGGTCGTCGGCGTGGTGGCCGCGGCCGTGATGGCGCTGGTCCCGCCGTGGCTCGGCACGATCGATCTGGTGCCAGCACTCGTCGTCGCAGGTGTCGTGGGGATTCTGTCTCCGCTCGGTGACCTCTCCGAATCGATGATCAAGCGGAGCCTCGGGGTCAAGGACATGGGCTCGGTCCTCCCTGGCCACGGCGGCATGCTGGATCGGATCGACGGCTTTCTATTCGCGGTGCCCGCCATCTACGTCCTCTTCAGGGGTTTCGGGCTGCTGTGAGCGCGCCGGTGGTCGTTCTCGGGGCGACCGGCTCAATCGGGACCCAGGCCATCGATGTGGCTCGGTCGATCGGGCTCACGGTTGCCGCTGTGGCTGCCCGTCGCCCATCCCAGGAACTCGCTTCGATCGTGGCGGCCCTCCCCGAGGCGAGAGTGGTCGTAGCCGGCGGCTCCGCGACCGAGCGCGCGGACTTTGCGCGTGCCGTGGGTAGACCGGTCGAGTTCGGGAGCGATGCGGTGGTCGAGGCGGCCAAGACGCCGGGCTCGACGGTGCTGAACGGGATCGTAGGCGCCGCAGGTCTGCGCGCCACCCTCGCTGCCCTCGAGGCCGGAAACAGGGTCGCGCTCGCCAACAAGGAGAGCCTTGTCGCAGGCGGCCCGGTGGTCAAGAAAGCCCTTTCCGTGCATGACGGCGTGCTGATACCCGTGGACAGCGAGCACTCCGCCCTACACCAGTGCCTCGCCGGCGAGGTACCGGAGTCGGTGGCGAGGTTGCTGCTCACAGCCTCAGGGGGGCCGTTCCGGGGCCGTGATCGGGAGGATCTGGCTCGCGTGACGACGGATGAGGCCCTCGATCACCCGACCTGGGACATGGGGAGGCGAATCACGATCGACTCGGCGACCCTGTTCAACAAGGGACTGGAAGTCATCGAGGCACATCACCTGTTCGGCATCGAATACGACCGAATCGACGTGTTGATTCACCCGCAGTCGGTCCTCCACTCCGCCGTTGAATTCGTCGACGGGTCGTGGAAGGGCCAATTCGGACGACCCGACATGAGGATCCCCATCCAGTACGCGCTGACGTTTCCCGAGCGAGCCCCCACAGCGGTCGCGCCGTATTCGCTGCTCGAGGCCGACATGTCTTTCGAAGAGCCCGACCGGGCAGCTTTCCCCGCCCTGGACATCTCCTATGCAGCCGGCAAGGAGGGAGGGTCGTCTCCGGCGGTCCTCAACGCCTCGGACGAGGTTGCGGTGGAGGCCTTCCTCCAGGGTCGGCTCGGGTTCCTCGGGATCTCCGAGGTCGTGTCCCGGACGATCGAGGCGGTCGAGTGGCGTGCCCTGGAGACGGTGGATGACGTCCTGGCGGTAGACCGGGAGGCGAGGGCCACGGCTTCGGGGCTAATAGCCGGCGCCTGTTGAGCCGGGACGCCGTAGACCCCCCGCGTCGTTAGCGTGTAGGCATGGCAGGAGGGCTAGCAGCTGCAGTAGCCATCATCCTCTTCGTCACTGCTCACGAAGCGGGCCACTTCGTCGCGGCAAAAGCGGTCGGGATGAAGGCCACCCAGTTCTTCTTCGGCTTCGGGCCCAAGATCTGGTCGGTCCACAAGGGTGAGACCGAGTACGGAGTCAAGGCCCTCCCATTCGGAGGCTTCGTTCGAATAGTTGGCATGAACCCTCTCGAGGAGGTCGAGCCCAAGGACCTGGGGCGCACCTATAGGGAGAAGAAGTTCTGGGAGAAGTCCGTTGTCGTCCTCGCCGGCGTGGGGACCAACTTCCTCCTGGCGTTCGTCATGTTCTACGGCGTAGCGGTGGCCGGCGGCCTCATGGAACAAGTCCCGGTGGCCGGGACCGTCGTCGCAGATTCCCCAGCGGACGAAGCCGGGATGCAGGTGGGTGACGTGATCACCTCGATCGGGGGGTTGGCCATTGACGAGTGGGGGACGTGACGGCCGCAGTAGCGCACCTGGGCCCCGGGCCGACCGAGGTCACCGTCGTGCGCGACGGGCAGGAGATCGGGTTCTCCGCCGATTTGGCGCCCAGCGATACGGTCGAGGGGGCGGGGTTCCTCGGCATCAGCGCCGCCAGGGAAGCAGTCGACGTGGGCCCCATCGAGGCAATCGGCGTCTCCGGAAGACTGGTCGGCGCGGCGGTGGGCGACACCTTCAATTCGCTGTTCCAGATGGTTCGCCCGTCGAGCATCGCCGAGTATCTCAACGTTTTCGTAGGCGACACGGACGTGCCAGACGAGATCCGGCCGGTGAGCCCCATAGGAATCGTCTCGATCGGGAGCCAGACCGACGACATCGCCTCGTTCATCTTCATCCTTGCCTTCGTCAACGTGATCCTGGCCACGATCAACCTGCTGCCGCTGTTCCCGTTGGACGGTGGGCACTTCGCCGTCGCCCTCTACGAGAAGCTCACCAGGCGCGAAGCAGATGTGCGACGCTTGATACCTGTGGCAGCAGCGGTCATCGGAGTCTTCCTGTTCCTCGGGTTGGTGGCGGTTGTCCTGGACGTGACCAACCCGATTCGCTTTTGATTGGCGGGATAGCGTTGTGTCCGTGAGCTACGAGCGTCGTCGAACACGACGGCTGATGGTCGGGGACGTACCGGTGGGAGACGGCGCCCCGATCAGCGTCCAGTCGATGACGACCACCAAGACAGCCGACGTAGAAGGGACTCTTTCCCAGGTCTACGCGCTGGCGGGAGCGGGCGCCGACATCGTCCGTATCACGTGCAACGAGGTCGAGGCTGCCCAGGGGCTGGCCGAGATCGTGCCGCGAAGCCCGGTGCCTGTCATCGCCGACATCCACTATCAGTACCGGCTGGCTCTTGCCGCGATGGAGGCTGGTGTCCACGGTCTCCGTCTCAATCCGGGAAACATCCGGAAAGAGGAGCACATCAAGACCGTGGCCAAGGAGGCGAAGGACAGGGCCATCCCGATCCGGGTTGGGGTGAATGCAGGGTCGCTGGACAAGGATCTTCTCGCCAAGCACGGCTCACCGGTGCCGGAGGCGCTGGTCGAGTCCGCCCTCATCGAAATCCGCTACCTCCAGGAAGTCGACTTCGAGGACGTCAAGATCTCTGTCAAGCACTCGAACGTGCCCTCAATGGTCGCCTCCTACCGTCTCCTGTCTCAAGTCGTCGACTATCCGCTCCACCTCGGGGTCACCGAGGCAGGACCGCCACCTGCGGGCCTCATCAAGTCGGTTGCCGGGATCGCGACGCTGCTCAACGAGGGTATCGGCGACACGATCCGGTTCTCCCTGACGGCCGATCCCGTGGAGGAGGCAAAGGCGGGCCGTCAGCTTCTCGAGAGTTTGGGTTTGCGGGAGCGCAAGGGACTCGACCTGATCGCGTGTCCTTCGTGCGGCAGGGCCGAAGTGGACGTGATCGAAGTGGCCACATCGGCGCAGAAGGCCCTGGAGGAAGCCAATCTCCCGATTCAGGTCGCCGTAATGGGGTGTGTTGTCAACGGACCGGGTGAGGCTCGCGAAGCGGACATAGGCATCGCCGCGGGAAGAGGGCGAGGGCACTTGTTCATCAAGGGTCAGGTGGTGCGGGTCGTGCCCGAGGAAGAGATGGTCGAGGCCTTGCTGGAGGAGGCCCGCAAGCTGGTGGACGAAGGCGTCGAGGCCCGTCTCGCACATGCCGACTCGAACGCCGCCGTCATCGCCGAGGCGGAGCGCCGACAACTGATCGAGATCCAGGGTGACGCCAATCGCTCCGGGGAACGGAGAGCCGCCGTCGCCAAGGTGGCCAAGGGCGATTAGGTAGCGTCTCAGGGATGACTGCTCTCGCAGAGACTGCCTACAGGGCTCACGACTGGAAGGGTGTTCTCGACGCCCTTGAGGTCCAGGACGACCTGTCGTCCGATGACCTGGTTCTCAAGGGAGATGCGCTCTACTGGACAGGCGAGTACGAGGCGTCGACGGATGTGTTCGAGAAGGCATTCACGGCGCTGTCCTCAGAGGGCAGGAGAAGCGAGGCGGGAAAGGTCGCTTGCCTCCTCGCCTATCTGGCCTTCAGGCGCCATTCCACGGCGGTCTCCGCCGGCTGGATCGCCCGGGCCGAAGAGTTGCTGGAAGACGAGCCTCCCTCCATAGCCCATGTTTGGCTGCGGATCTTCCACATGGCAAGCGCTCTGTTCGTGGAGGGGAACGCATCAGCGGCGGCAGACCTGGCCCGAGATGTCCTCGAAGTCGCTGCCGAAGTGGGCAGTCGCAGCGGAGAGTCGGTCGCCAAGAGCTTCCAGGCCACGGCCATGGTGAGCGCGGGCCGATGGAGGGAGGCGATGGGGATCGTTGACGAGGCAACGGTCATGGCGATGTCCGTGGGTGAGGATCTCCGCATGACCAGCGATGTCTATTGCAACACGATCTCCCTGTGCCGCAATCTGGGCGACTATCGGCGGGCGGGTGAGTGGACGGAGGAAGCCGAACGTTGGATGAGGGCCAATTCGGTCACTGGCTACACCGGGGCGTGCGCCGTTCACCGCGCCGAGTTGAAGCTGCTCCACGGTTCGTGGCATGAGGCAGAGGATGAGGCGCGCAAGGCCTGCGCCGGCCTCGAGCGCTTTCACCTCGCCGACTACGTCGGTCTTGGCCGGTACCAGATCGGGGAAGTGAGGCGACGGATGGGTGACCTCGACGGCGCCCAGGAGTCCTTCGAGCTCGCATATGAGAACTTCAGCGACGCCCAGCCCGGAATCTCCCTCCTCATGCTCGACCGCGACGATGTGGAAGGTGCCTACCAGTCGATCACCGGAGCTATGGCGCGGGTAAGCCGCGACGCCGACAACCCCGCTGCGGGAGGGCCGTCACGCGCACGGCTGCTCCCCGCGCTGATCGAGATCGCCCTTCGGCAGGGGGACCTGGAGCTGGCCGAGTCGAGTGTCGAGGACCTCGAGGAGATCGCCGAGCTCTATGACAGCGAGGTATGGAAGGCAGCGGCCGTGTCGGCACGGGGAGCCCTGCTTCTGAAGGCGGGCGATGCGACCGCAGCCATCGAGTCTCTCGAACGGGCCTGGAGGATGTGGGCCGCAGTCGAGCACCCCTTCGAGAGGGGTCGCACGAGGGCGGCGCTCGGGGAGGCCCGCCGCTCCGCCGGTGACGAAGCAGCCGCGCAGATGGAGCTCAAGGCTGCCCTTGCCACCCTCATGAGCCTCGGAGCCAGGACCGAGGCGGACAGGATCCGCGGGCTTCTGGGGCAGGAGGAAAGGGGCGACACCGAAGCGACGCGCGTCACGCGAACATTCGTCTTCACGGACATCGAGACGTCTACGGACCTCGTCGAGTTGATAGGCGACGACGCCTGGCGCGACCTGCTGCGTTGGCACGATCGGACATTGCGGTCGGCGATCGATGGTTGCGGCGGCGAAGAAGTTGCTCACACCGGTGACGGGTTCTTTGCCGCATTTGCCGACGCCCGTGACGCCGTCGAGGCGGCGGTCGACATCCAGCGACGGCTCCTCCGTCATCGGCGAGAGGCCGGATTCGCCCCCAAGGTGAGGATCGGGGTCCACACGGCGGAGGCAACCCGCCAGGACGGCAACTACCACGGTGCTGGTGTCCATGTGGCGGCGCGGATTGGTGCGGTGGCCGCCGGCGAAGAGGTCGTCGTCTCGCGCGAGGTTGCCGAAGCTGCCGGAAAGCTTCCCTATCCGCTGGGCGAGCCGCGTTCTGTCGAACTGAAGGGCGTTTCGGAGCCAGTCGAGGTCATGAAGGTCGGTTGGCGCTAGAGCCGCTTCGCAAGGTCGATCCGGTACAACGCGCTCGATCCCCGGTTTAACCACGAGGAAAACCGAGGGCCCCGGACTACCGTCCCCCCACGATGCGCTGGTCACAGGCCCACATCCCGACGTTGCGAGATGCCCCGGCTGACGCCGATGCGGTGAGTCACAAACTCCTGGTCAGAGGTGGGTTCATACGTCAACTGGCGGCCGGGTCGTACACGATGCTCCCCTTGGGACTGAGGGTTCGCCAGAAGATCGCGGCGATCATCCGTGAGGAGATGGATGCCATCGGGGCTCAGGAGATGCTGCTCCCCACACTGCATCCGGCAGAGATCTGGAAGCGGTCGGCCCGTTATGACCTGATGGGGGAGAATCTCTTCAAGCTGAGGGACCGAAGAGGCACCGATCTCGTACTGGGAATGACCGAGGAGGAGATCTTCGCCATCCTGGCAACCGAGCTCTTCTCGTATAGGGACCTGCCCCAGATCTGGTACCAGATCCACACGAAGTTCCGCGATGAGGCCCGGCCAAAGTCCGGACTGCTGCGGACACGAGAATTCACCATGAAGGACGCCTACACCTTCGACATCGACGGCACCGGCTTGGACACGGGCTTCGACAAGCATCACGGCGCCTATACCCGCATCTTCGACCGGATGGGCCTGGACGCCATAGGCGTGCAGGCCTCGTCGGGTGCGATGGGTGGTTCGGAGTCGGTCGAGTTCATGGTTCGCAGTGACGCGGGCGAAGATTGGATCGTCACGTGCAGCAACTGCGACTACCGGGCGAACGTCGAGAAGGCAATTTCCCGCATCGATTCCATCGACGACGGCCCAAGTGGCGAATTGGAGAAGTTCGCGACGCCAGGCCTGCGAACGATCAGCGACTTGGCAGACGCTCATCCCGACATCGCCGGCCCGGACCGCCAGATCAAGTCGCTGGTGTATGCGGTCGACGGTGAGCCGGTGTTGGCCCTTCTCAGGGGTGACCACGACCTTCAGGAGCAGAAGCTGGCAGACGCGATGGCCGCAGCCGAGACGCGGCCGCTGGCCTCGGAAGAGATAAGGGTGATCTTCGGAGCGGATCCCGGGAGCCTGGGGGCCGTTGGCGTGAAGGCCGTCAGAGTGGTCGCCGACCACGGCCTCGACGGCCGGCACAACATGGTCACGGGGGCAAACGAGGACGACTTCCACTTCAAGGGGGTGGACGTCGCCAGGGACATCGACGTGACTCGCTGGGCTGACCTCAGGGAGGTGACCACGGGCGACACTTGCGTCAACTGCGGGCATGCCCTCGAGCTGTGGAAGGGAATCGAGGTCGGTCACATCTTCAAACTGGGAGTCATGTACGCCGAGGCCTTCGGGGCCTACGTCCAGGACGAGGAAGGCGCCTCCCACCCGATCATCATGGGCTCGTACGGAATCGGGCTGGAGCGGGGGGTGGCCGCCGTCGTCGAGGCCAACCACGACGACGCCGGGATCATCTGGCCGGTCTCGGTCGCGCCGTATGAGGTGGTGGTGACCGTAGTCCGGGCGGACGACCCGGACACGCTCGCTGCTGGCGAGGGTTTGTACTCGAAGCTGCTCGAGGCCGGTGTGGAGACTCTGCTCGACGACCGTGTGGACCGGCCGGGTGTGAAGTTCGCCGATGCCGACCTGATCGGAATCCCCTACCGGGTCACGATCGGCCCCCGAGGAGTCAGTGCAGGGGTGTTCGAGCTCTCTTCGCGTCGGGGGATGGAGAAGGTCGAGCTCGGCATCGACGAGGTGGTGGCCGCGGTGGCCGGCAGGGTCGAGTCTTCACGAGACGGGTTCTAGGACGGCTGGGAAGGGAGGGCCCGGCCGAGTCGGGGCGGTCAAGACCGGGGCCCAGGCGAACTCTTGCGAGAGCACATGATGCCGGCTACGGGCCGCGTGGTCGTCTCGAGCCTGCGATGATCACCGCCGGGGGTACCGCGATTCAAGGAGTCCGTGTTGAGCGTTGATCAGGAAGACCGATTGGAGCGGTGGGCTGGCCCGGCCGCTGGGATTGTCGCCGGGATCGTCTCAATGACTGGGCTGGCTCTTAGCGATTTTGGTGGTCTTGCCGGCGGGATCAGCCCGTTTACTTCGGGGGAGACCATTGCTCGGGTTATCACCGAGAACAAGGACGGGTTGGAGCTGGGCACAACGGTCTTGATGGTCGGCCTGTTTTTCATGGTTTGGTTCCTTGTCCACCTACAGACACGGCTCAACCCGACCGGGACCTCCCGCTGGATGGCGTCGGTGGCCTCTGTTGGTGGACTGATCGCTATCACACTGATGGCGCTCGTCGTTGCCTATGTTCGAGCCAGTTTGCAGGCACCGTTCAGTGGAGCAGATTCAGTGATCCCAAAGGCGATCGTCGTCTTTGATTGGGACTACTGGCGGACTTGGGCACCGTTCCTTTCGGCGCACATGCTCGCCTCCGGGGTAGCAATCGTCCGCACCGGAC
>JBFFIL010000010.1:0-14039 GCA_041556535.1 Acidimicrobiia bacterium
CTGTCGAGGGTGTTCGACAGCCAGACCGATCTCAGGGAGCGCTACCAGCTGGAAGTCAGCTCACCCGGCCTGGAGCGGAAGCTGCGACGCCCGGCTCACTATGTGAAATCGGTCGGTCGGGAGGTCGTGGTGAAGGTCAGGGACACCGATGCCTCGACGCGTCTCAGAGGCACGATCGTTTCCGCCGGTGAGTCATCGTTCACGATCGATACCGCAGGGGCCGCCACCGAGGTCGATTACGGAGACGTGGTGACGGCGAAGACGGTATTCAGGTGGGAGAAGGCCCCAAAGCCGGGTCACTGAAGGAGAACAATGAAGCTCGACACGATGATGGAGGCGATAGAGGTGCTCGCGCGCGAGCGAGGCGTGCCCGTCGACGCCATCCTCGACGCCTTCGCCAATGCCCTGGTAGCCGCCTACAAGCGCAGCCCCGGCGCAGCAGAAGAGGCACGGGTCACCATCGCCCCCGACTCGGGCGAGGTGATGGTGTACGCCCAGGAGCTCGACGAGGACGGGAATGTCGTCAAAGAGTGGGAGGACACCCCCGAAGGGGAGGCGTTCGGCCGGATAGCAGCCCAGTCCTTCAAGCAAGTCATGCAGCTAAAGCTTCGAGAAGCGAAGCGGGAGCAGGTCTACGAGATCTACGAGGGCCGGGAGGGGGATCTCGTGACCGGGATCGTCCAGCAGGTCGACTACCGGTCTGTCATCCTCGACTTGGGAGACGCCGAGGCGATATTGCCCGGCAGTGAGCGGATCCCGTTCGAGCGGCTGGAGCGTGGCAACCGCGTCAAAGCCTTGATCCTCGAGGTCCGCAACGAGCCAAAGGGGGCGCAGATCGTTGTCTCTCGCAGCCACCCCGATCTCGTTCGCCGTCTTCTCGAGTTGGAGGTGCCCGAGTTGACGGATGGAACCGTCGAGATCGTCAACATTGCTCGCGAGCCCGGCCATCGCACCAAGATCGCCGTCATCTCCAACGACCCCAACGTCGATCCGAAGGGTGCATGCGTCGGCGCTCGGGGCTCACGTGTTCGCCAGGTAGTCAACGAGTTGCGAGGCGAGAAGGTCGACGTCGTTCAGTGGCGAGAGGACGTCGGGCAGTTCATTGCTGAGGCTCTCGGCCCGGCGAAGGTGAAGGAAGTCCACATCGACGAGGAGGAGAAGACCGCCGACGTGGTCGTCTCCGAGCACCAGCTCTCGCTCGCTATCGGCAAGGAGGGCCAGAACGCACGTCTCGCCGCGAGGCTGAGCGGGTACAAGGTCGACATCCGCTCCGATGCCCCTCCCCCTGAGGAGGTCGAGGAGCCGGTGGTCGAGGCCGAGGCATTGGATCAGGCCGACGTTCCCGAAGGGGAAGAGGCCGGAGCCGACGCAAAGGAAGCCCTGGAGACAGAGGAAGGCATCCCGACCGACGACGAGGATGCGGTGGCATCGGGAATCGACGACACGGCCGACGAGAGTGAGTGATCGCTGAATGAGGGTCTACGAACTGGCACGTGAGTTGGGGGCCGACTCCAAGGAGCTTCTCGAACATGCCGAGGAGCTGGGGATCGCCGTAAAGACCGCATCGTCTGGCCTCTCCGAAGAGGAGGCGGACCTTCTCAGGCTCTCCCTGACGCCGGAAGCCCCGGCAGCAGAGGAGGCCGAAGCCGTCGCAGAGGACGAGCCCGCGGATTCCGAGGACCCGGAAATGGGCCCGGAGCCGAAGTCCGAGCCCGCCCCGATCGAGATCGCGACGATCACATTCGGCGCTTCCGTTGCGGAATTCGCCGAGGCCATCGGCCAGCCCGTCCCCGAGGTGGTCAAGGCCCTTCTCGACAAGGGAGTGCCGGCAGGTGCAGGCCAAGCGATGCCCGCAGACTTGATAGACGAGGTCGCAGAGTCTTTCGGCTTCATCATCGAAGTCGAAGAGGTCGCGCCAGTCCCTGCGGTGGCGGACCAGCCCGAATTCGAAGATGCACAGGAAGACCTGCAGTCTCGGCCTCCGGTTGTGACTGTGATGGGCCACGTGGACCATGGCAAGACGACACTTCTCGACACCATCCGCAAGGCCAACGTCGTGGCCGCGGAGCAGGGAGGGATAACCCAGCACATCGGGGCCTATCAGGTCGACGTCCATGGCCACCCGGTGACCTTCATCGACACTCCGGGCCATGAGGCGTTCACGGCGTTGAGGTCCCGAGGAGCGAACATCACCGACATCGTCGTGCTGGTCGTTGCTGCCGATGACGGGGTCATGCCGCAGACGATGGAGGCCATCTCACACGCCAAGGCGGCCGGGGTGAAGATGATCGTCGCCGTCAACAAGATGGACGTTGCGGCTGCGGACCCTCTCAGAGTCAGGACGGAGCTGACCAATCAGGAGGTCGTGACCGAGGACCTGGGCGGAGACATCCCAAGTGTCGAGATCTCGGCTCTCACCGGCGAGGGAGTGGAAGAGCTGATCGAGGTGATCGACCTGATCGCGCAGCTCGAGGAGTTCAAGGCGAACCCGAAGCCGTCGGCCTCGGGAGTCGTCGTCGAGGCGCAGCTCGAAATAGGACGAGGTCCAGTGGCGACCGTGATAGTCCAGCGTGGCACTCTGAAGAGGGGGGACGCGTTCGTCGCCGGGACGGTCTCGGGTCGAGCCCGGGCGCTCATGACCGACCAGGGAGACGAGGTCCAGGCGGCGGGTCCGTCATCGCCGGTCCAGATCATGGGCTGGGACGACGTACCCGGGGCGGGTGACTACTTCGAAGTGGTGGCCAACGACCGCGAGGCGAGGAAGATCGCTGCTGAGCGCGCCGAGACGCACAAGGTCGAAAAACAGATCGCACCCAGCGCCAGGGACCGACTTCAGGGGCTGCTGGAGCAGCTCCGCAGTGACGACGCGACGCTCAACGTCATCATCAAGGCCGACGCCCAAGGGTCCCTTGAGGCCTTGCGCGAGTCGATCTCCAAGATCGAGCGCGAGGGGGGGAACATCCAGATCATCCACACCGCTGTCGGGGGAGTCAACGAGAACGATGTCATGCTGGCGGAGGTCACCGAGGCGGTCATCGTCGGCTTCAACGTCCGACCCGACCCCAAATCTCGGAAGGCCGCCGAACAGTCCGGAGTCGAAATCCGCACCTACGGGGTCATTTATGAGCTGCTCGAAGAGGTGGAGCAACTCCTCGTCGGCCAACTGGCCCCAGACCGGGAGGAGCAGGTGCTGGGCACCGCCGAAGTGCGGGCCATCTTCAAGGTCCCGCGTATCGGAACCGTCGCCGGATGCTATGTGATCGAGGGGGTGGTTCAGCGCGGCGCGAAGGCACGACTTTTGCGAGATGGCGTGATCATTCACGACGGCCTCGTCTCCTCGCTCAAGCGGTTCAAGGATGACGTGCGCGAGGTCGCGTCCGGGTTCGAGTGCGGCATGGGATTCGAGGACTACAACGACCTCAAGGAAGGCGACCACATCGAGGTCTATGTGATCCGTGAGGTCGCCCGCACCTGATGCGCGTCGCGGCCCTGAGGGTCGAGGTCCGTATCCCATCGGTGCAGTCCCTGAAAGAAAAGCGTCGAGTCTTGCGCCCGGTTCTCGAAGGCTTGAGACGACTCGGCTCGTACTCGGTGTCAGAGGTTGGCCGGCACGACGAATGGCAGCGATCGACTCTGGCGATCGCCGTAGCGGCGCCCGACGGGGGGAGTCTCGGGACGCATCTCATGAAGATCCGTCGCTACCTTGACTCTCGACCCGACATCGAAGTACTCGAGGTGTCGAAGAGCGAATTGGAGGAACCGGAGTGAGCGGGCGGATGCTGAGGGTCAACTCGGCGATCAAGGAGGTTCTGGCCGAGGAGGTCGAGCGTCTGAATGACACGCGGCTCGAGATGGTCTCCGTCACCGGAGTCGACACTTCGCCCAATCTCCGACACGCCGTGGTCTATGTCGACGCTCTCGGTTCCGACGGCCACGACGCCGCCCTGGATGCCCTCTCGGCCGCGGCGGTTCGTCTTCAGCGAGCAATAGGGAGCCAGCTGAGGCTCAAGTACACGCCGACTCTCGAGTTCGCCGTCGACCCCGCCGTCATCGGCGGGGAGAGGATCGACGCGATCCTGCGATCTCTCGCTGAAGAGGACGCAGATGAGTGAGTTTCCCTATCGTGAAGCCGCGGAGGCGATCGACGGCACGGAGGCACTAACCCTTGCGTGCCACATCGGCCCCGACGGGGACGCCCTCGGGTCCATGCTGGCCCTGGCAATCGGTGCTGAGAATGCCGGTAAACGCGCCGTAGCCAGTTTCGGCTCACCGTTCTCGGTTCCGGGGAACCTCCGTTTCCTGCCCGTTGAGCATTTGACGCCCACCCAGGAAGTTGAGGCCGCGCCGGAGGTGATGGTGGTGTTGGACGTCGGCTCGCCTGATCGCCTCGGCGAACTGGCGTCGCAGGCTGAAAAGGCCGGGACCCTCATCGTGCTCGACCACCACGTGACGAATGATGGCTTCGGGGACATAACCATTGTCGATGGGGATGCTGCTGCGACCGGCGAGCTCGTCCACCGCCTCCTTGGCGAACTGGGCTGGGAGGTGACGCAGCCGATGGCGATGTGCCTTCTCACGGCCGTCATGACCGACACCGGCCGGTTTCAATACTCGAACACGACACCCGAGACCCATCGCATCGCTGCCGAGTTGATGGTCGCCGGAGCCGATCCCGTCCCAATCGGCCAGCACGTGTACGAGGAGGCCCCCTTCGGCTACCTCGTAGCCGCAGGGACAGCACTCAGCCGCGCGGAGCTCGATGCTGGCGCCAGCGTGGTGCACACCTTCATCACCCAGGCCGACCTGGACCAGGCCGGCATCGACTGGGGGGAGATCGACCACCTCATCGACACTCTCCGTCTCCCAGTGGAGGCCGACGTCGCCCTTCTCGCCAAGGTCCACGAGGACGGCCGGGTGAAAGTGAGCCTTCGGTCTCGGGGAGGTACGGATGTCGGCTCGCTTGCCTCAGACATGGGGGGAGGGGGCCACCGCTTCGCTGCGGGCCTGACTCTCGAAGCGGAGCCGGCCGAAGTCGTCAGGTCGATAATCTCGAAGGTCGGTGACTACCGGTGACCGCAGGGTTTCTGGTGGTCGACAAGCCGTCTGACGTAACTTCGACCCATGTGGTGAATCGGGTGAAGAAGGCCACCGGGGTCAAAAAGGTCGGCCACGCCGGGACACTCGATCCGATGGCCACAGGGGCGCTCGTGATGGCGATCGGACCTGTGACACGTCTCATCCGCTTCGTGCAAGCCCAGCCGAAGGAGTATCTGGCGACGGCCCAGTTCGGGGTCGCGACCGACACGCTCGATGCCGACGGATCGGTCCTCTCACGGCAGCCGATGGAGGTGGAGCCCTCGGACGTCGAAGCCGTGGTTCCGAGGTTCCTCGGGTCCATACACCAGGTCCCGCCGATGGTCTCGGCGCTGAAGGTCGAAGGACGACGGCTTCACGAGTTGGCCAGGGAGGGGCGCTTGCTGGAAAGGGAGGCGAGACCCGTCGAGATATACGAGTTGGAGATCATCCACGTGGGCCCCGGACCGTACCCCGAGGTCGCGTTTCGCGTCGTTTGCGGCAAGGGCACCTACGTCCGCTCCCTTGCCGACGACATGGCGCGTGTCCTCGGAGGGTTTGCCCACCTCCGGTCCCTCCGTCGAGAGCGGATCGGGTCTCTGCGCGCCTCGGAGGCGGTGACCCTCGTCGATCTCGACAACTGGGAGAAGCACCTCCTCACTCCTTCGGATGGCTTGTGTGACCTCGCTTCGGTGGTGGTGGGCGCCGAAACGGCACAAGGGGTGAGGCACGGTGTGAGATTCTTGGGTGGCGAGATGTCGGACGCCCCGTTGAACGAGCCCTACCGCGTCTTGGACGACGCCGGGACCCTGATAGCGGTGTACATCTGGGACGGGGCGCAGGCCAGACCCGAAGTGGTGCTTCCTTCATGAGGGTTCTCTCCTCAATGCTGAGCGATTGGCCGGATCCGACGCGAGAGTCATCGATCACGATCGGAGTGCTAGATGGCGTCCACTTCGGCCATCGCGCCATCATCGGCCGACTGGACGAGACCATGTTGAAGACAGTCCTAACGTTCGAGCCGCACCCTGTGGAGGTACTTCGGCCCGGGTTCGACCCGCGCTTGATCACGACGATCGACGAACGCTTGGCGCTGTTGGAGTCGGCCGGTGTCGAGCAGGTCGGCATTCTCGACCTCGCCGACATCAAAGAGCTCTCGCCGGAGGAGTTCGTGGAGAGGGTCCTGGTGGAGCGTCTGGCCGTGCGTCATATCGTCGTCGGCCTCGACTTCCGGTTTGGCAAGAACCGTGCCGGCGACGCCGGGCTGCTCCGGCGTCTCGCTGGGAGGTTCGGGTTCGAAGTCGACACCGTGGCCTTGGTCGGTCGTGGAGGTATGGAGGCCAATAGCCGCACGCCAACGGTTTCGTCGAGTCTCATTCGGAGGGAGATCGAATCCGGGAGACTCGACGCCGTGGCCGAACTGATGCCGGTGCGCTTTCGAGTCACGAACACTGTCGTGGAGGGCGACCAGCGGGGACGTGCAATCGGATTCCCGACTGCGAACCTCACGCCACCTGAGCGCAAGGTGGTCCCCGCGATCGGCGTCTACGCCGCATTCGCCCACACCTCGACGGGAACGCACCAGGCTGCGGTGAACGTCGGAGTCAGGCCTACCTTCGGGGATGGGGACCTTGTGATCGAGGCCTTCATCCTCGACTTCGACCGGGACCTCTACGGGCAAGCCCTGACGGTGGAGTTCGTCGAGTATCTCCGTCCCGAGATCAAGTTCGACGGGGTCGAGGATCTCGTGGCTCGGATGCACGGCGATGTCGCACAGGCTTCCGAGGCCCTCGCTGTAACCCGGCCAACTGTGAGTTGACGAGCCACGCTGTTAGAGTTCCAGCCAATCCCCTGTCTTTCAGGTTTTTCGCGTAATGAAGACAACTACCGAGATCGTTGCCGAGTACGGCACACACGAGAGTGACACCGGATCTCCCGAGGTGCAGGTTGCGATGCTCACCGAGCGGATCAACCACCTCACCGAGCACCTACGTGATCACAAGCACGATCACCACAGCCGCCGCGGGCTGCTGCTGATGGTCGGCAAGCGCCGGAGGCTTCTGGATTATCTGCGTCGTGAGAACGTGGAGAGATACCGAAGCCTCATCGCCAAGTTGGGCCTGAGGCGCTGATTGGGTTTTCATGAGGAGCGGTTACCCCGCTCTTCATGATTTTGGGGGCGCGAGCCCCTGCAAGGAGCGAGCCAAGTCGGTTGACAGTGGCGATGCCTTCTCCCCGCAGAGGGGTGTGGAGACATGACCACTGCCAACGGGCACGGCTCCGAGACAACAACGAGATAAGGAGCAACCGTGCCCGAGACTTCAGTCCGGGGCACCATCGGCGGCAAGGAGTTCACCCTCAGCACCGGCAAACTCGCCGGTCAAGCCGATGGAGCCGTGGTAGCCAAGCTAGGCGGGACCGCAATGCTGGTCACTGCCACCGCAAACAGGAAGATGCGAGAGGGAATCGACTTCTTCCCGCTCACAGTCGATTTCGAAGAACGCATGTATTCGGTGGGAAAGATCCCCGGTTCGTTCTTCCGCCGCGAGGGTCGGCCGTCCGAGCAGGCGATCTTGACCTGCCGCCTGATCGACCGACCGCTACGCCCATCCTTCAGGGACGGTTACCGGAACGAGACCCACATCGTGGTTACCTCGCTTTCGGTCGACCAGGAGAATCCGTTCGACGTCATCGCCCTGAACGGTGCGTCGGCCGCTCTGGGAGTCAGCCCTATCCCGTTCGAGGGCCCGATCGGCGCGGTTCGACTTGCGCTGAAGAAAGGTGAATGGATCCCATTCCCCACCGAGGACGACCTCGCCGAATCGGTCTTCGAGCTCGTCGTGGCAGGACGCCGCAATTCGGACGGGGAGATCGACATCACGATGGTCGAGGCCGGAGCGACTGCCCATGGCTTGCGTCTGGTGGCAGAAGGGGACCGTCCCTCCGATGAGGAAGCGGTTGCCGAGGGTCTCGAAGAGTCCAAGGCCTATATCGGTCAGATGGTCGACCTCCAGCTCGAGTTGGCAGCGACCGTCGAGATCCGTGACGTCGAGTGGCCCGTGGCCGTCGACTACAGCGAGGAGATGTACGAAAAGGTGGCAGGCGCGGCATCGGACCGAATCGCAGCGGTCCTCGAGATTGCCGGCAAGCACGAGCGTCAGGACGCCGAGGCAGAGGCTCGGGAGACGGCCATCGCTTCGCTCGAGATTGCAGAAGACGACGTCGAGTCGCTCGGTCAGGCGAAGAAGGCGTTCAAGGCCGTCTTCAAGAAGATGGCCCGCCAGAAGGTGATCGACGAGGGCGTCCGCATGGACGGCCGAAAGGCGACTGACATCCGGCCCCTCACCATCGAGGTCGGCGCCGTCGAGAGAACCCACGGTTCCGCGGTGTTCCAGCGTGGCGAGACCCAGGTGCTCAACATCACGACTCTCGGCATGCTCAAGATGGAGCAGATGCTCGACACGCTCGGGCTCGAGGAGTCGAAGCGCTACATGCATCACTACAACTTCCCGCCTTTCTCCACGGGTGAGGCCGGCTTCATGCGCGGCCCGAAGCGGAGGGAGATCGGCCATGGCGCCCTCGCCGAGAAGGCCCTGTTGCCGGTGGTTCCGACGGCCGACGACTTCCCTTACGCTCTCCGCCTCGTGTCGGAGGTGCTGGCATCCAATGGGTCGTCGTCGATGGCGTCGGTCTGTTCGTCCAGCCTCTCCATGATGGACGCCGGGGTACCGATCAGCGCCCCGGTTGCCGGGATCGCCATGGGTTTGATACACCAGGACGGCGAGTACGTCACGCTGACGGACATCCTCGGAGCAGAGGATGCCCTCGGTGACATGGACTTCAAGGTGGCGGGAACGGGCGAGGCCATTACCGCCCTCCAACTCGACACGAAGATCCAGGGCCTGCCCTCGGATGTGCTGAGGGGAGCCCTCACTCAGGCCAAGGAGGCCCGTGTGTTCATCCTCGATGCGATGACGAGTGTGATCGCCGAACCGAGAGCCGAGATGAACCAGTGGGCCCCCAGGATCGAGTCGCTGGAGATCCCCAAGGACAAGATCGGTGAGGTCATAGGCCCCAAGGGCGCGGTCATTCGCGAACTCGAAGAGAAGACCGGTGCCAAGATCGAGATCGAGGAGGCTGACGGCGTAGGCATCGTGCGTATCGCTTCCAACGACGCCGATGCCCTCGCAGCGGCCATGGAGCGCGTGACCCAGATCGCATTCCCACCCGAAGCCGAGCTCGGAGCCGAGTATGACGGCAAGGTGGTCAACATCACCAAATTCGGTGCCTTCGTGAACATCCTTCCGGGACGGGACGGGCTTCTCCACATCTCGCGCTTGGACGGCTCGAAGAGAGTGGAGAGGGTCGAGGACTACCTATCGGAGGGTGATGAGCTCAAGGTGAGGGTTCGAGAGATCGATCGTGGGAAGGTCAGCCTCGAACTCGTCGAAGCACTCGCGGGGGCCACACTGCCCTCGGGTGACCGCCCCGGAGGATCCGGTGGCGGGTCCGGTGGCGGGTCCGGTGGCGGGGGCCGGGATCGGGGCGGAAGAGGTCGTGGAGATCGCGACCGAGGCGACCGCGGTGACCGCGGTGACCGCGACCGCAAGCGCTCCGCCGGCAACGGCCAGCGCGAGCAGCGAAGTCATGGTGGCGACCAGGGTGGCCGGCGCCGGGCTGCCAAGAGCTTCGACGAGGCCTTCGAACAGATGGACGACTAGAAGTCGGCTCGTGGCTAGCTTCGGGCCATGCCCGAGCTGCCCGACATCGTCGTCTACATCGAGGCGCTGAGAGAGCGCGTCCTCGGTGAGACGGTCCGAAGCGTGCGTGTTGCCTCGCCTTCGGCCCTCAGAACCTATGACCCGCCCTATGACGCGCCCACGGGCAAGTTCGTCGATTCGATAGACCGGGTCGGGAAGAGGATCGTCTTCGGCTTCGGCAACCTCTTCATGGTGATCCACCTGATGGTTGCCGGGCGGTTGAGGTGGGAGGCTCCAGGCAAGGCCATTCCGAAGAAGGTCGGCCTCGCCGGCATCGATTTCGATGGCGGGAGCCTGATCCTGACAGAGCAGGGGACACACAAGAGAGCCGGCATATGGCTGTTCGACGGTTGGGAGGGCGTGGCCGGCCTGGATCGGGGCGGGGTCGAGCCGCTCGAGGTGTCAGGCACCGAATTCGCAAAGACTCTGCGATCCGAAAACCGAACACTCAAGAGGGCGTTGACCGACCCGAGGATCTTCTCGGGGATCGGCAACGCCTACTCCGACGAGATCCTGTGGCGGGCGCGACTCTCCCCGGTCAAGCGGACGTCCCGATTGACCGACCACGAGGCGAACCGTCTGCACCAAGCCGTTGTCGAGTCGCTGAGCGAATGGACCGACAGGCTGCGGGAGGAGGCGGGGGAGGAGTGGCCGACCAAGGTGACCGCTTTCAGGCCAGACATGGCCGTCCACGGCAAGTACGGAGAGGCGTGTCCCCGTTGCGGGTCAACGGTTCAGCGGATCGTATACGCGTCGAACGAGACCAACTACTGCGCCACTTGCCAGACGTCGGGGAAACTCCTGGCGGACCGCTCGTTGTCCAGACTCCTCAAGGACGACTGGCCCAAGACCATCGAGGATCTCGAGGAGGGCTGACTCAGCTCTCGATCTGCCGTGCTCCCAGGAAAGCGATCACGTAGGCCGCGTACATGAGGAGCATCGCCAGCAGCGTCAAGCCGCCGATGTCGCTGAAGCCACTCGTTTCGATGTCTCCGATGATGTTCACTACGCCGATGACCGCAAGGGTGTAGCCGATCACCTTCATGAGACTGGCGAGCGGGTGGTACGCCTCCACCTTCGCCCGGTCGAGCCTGGGGGAACGCCACTGCACCGGTCGCAAGGAGAATCGTCAGTGTCGAGACACCGAAGTCGTCGGTGATAAGACGAGCACACCCACGACCATGCATCCGGTCCTCCTCTTTGTGATACCGGGCGACTCTATTTGCCGCATGCGTCTGATGTCGGCTCGAACCGCCCTCTTGCTAATCGAACATATGTTCGTTTATCATGAATTGCCCGATCACGCGGAGTCATTTTGGGCATCGAGGGCGTTGTCGATATCGCAGCTCCCCTTCCTGGCCAACTCATCAGGGAAGAGGGTTATCTGCACCTCGAGCCCGGTCGGGTCACCGAGTTGGTCGGTGTCCCCGGCACCGGGCTGACCAGGCTCGGCCTGAAGCTTCTTGCGCCCCACTCCAGGATCGCGCCCGTGGTGGCGATCGACACCAGAGGGTGGATCTCTCCTGAAGCGGCATGGGAGACGGGTGTGGTAGCCGAGAGACTGATCATCGTCAGGTGTGGTGATCCCCACCTTTGGCCAAAGGTCACCGCCGCCCTCCTTGAAGGGGTCCGGGCCGTGTACGCCGAGGTTCCCGCCCACTCGAAGGACAGCGATCTCCGTCGCCTCGGTGCCCTGGCAAGGGCTCGCCGGGTGGCAGTGGCGTTGCGCTCGATGGGAGAGGGCTTGCCGCCGGGCACAGCCCACTTGCGTCTTCGGGCCCTTGGCGTCACCTGGGAGGGGGCAGATCGGGGGCATGGGAAGTTGAAGAGACGGCGTCTGGTGTTGGAGGCGTCCGGGAAGGGAGTGGCCGGGGTGCCCCGGCGCTTCGAGGTGGAGGATGAAGGCACGGACAATGTGCGTCTGGTTTCCGATGTGGTCATTGACCAGGCCAGACGCGCCGTCGGATGAGCCGGTACTGATCGTCGACGATCGGGTCACGGGTGCAACAGAAGAGGTTCTTGCCGCGGGTGTGACCCTCGGCATGCTCCGTCGTGAGGCCGAGGGCCTCGCTCCCTTCGCCATCGTCCTCGATCGCGATATCGGTGACGAGGCCCGGCGCTTCGAGCCCATCGTCACTTCCATCGAGGCGCTGGTGCCCCGGGTCGAAGTGGTCTCGCCTGGGCTGGTGTTCGTGCCGGTGGAGGGAGCGGTCCGTTTTTACGGAGGGGAGGAGGCCCTTTCAGGGCGCGTGGCAAAGGAGTTGGATGCTTTGACTGGCGGCCGGTTGGGAGGCGATGCTCTGGTTGGGATAGCCGACGGGCCTTTCGCGGCCCGCTGGGCGGCAGCCACTGCCCGGGTTGGTGAGCCGAGGGTCGTGACCGACACCACCGTCTTCTTGTCCCGTCTCGACCTGGCCACGCTGAGGGAGTCGATGGGTGGGGAGGAGATGATCGACACTTTCCGATGGCTCGGCATCTCCACCTTGGGCGATCTGGCACTTCTGCCAAGGGAGACCCTTGCAAGCCGGTTTGGCAACCCCGGGATCCTGGCCCATCGTCTCGCCAGCGGTGAAGACCGGCCGGTCGATCCTCGTGACATTCCACAGGAGCTTGGTGTGGTGATGTCGTTCGAGGACCCTCTGGAGCACATGGATGCCGTGGCATTCGCGGGGAGGAACCTGGCAGAGCGTCTCTTGAAGAGGCTCCGTGATGCCGGTGTTGCGCCTCACACCGTGATCATCACCGCCGAAGCGGCCCGTGGCCCTTCCCGGGTGCGTGTGTGGCGATCAGCGGACCCGTTCACGGAGAAGGCCCTGACCGACAGGGTGTGGTGGCAGCTGAGGGCATGGATTGAGACTGCCGGGGTTCCGGGTGGCATCCTGAGCTTGAGCATCCATCCCGAAGATCTGTCCGGCGAGGGGCGCCAACTCGGGTTGCTCACCGACGAGTCTTCGATCATCGAGACAGAGAGGGCGTTGGCCAGGGCTCAGGCACTGCTTGGACCGGACCAGGTGCTGCAGGGAAGGGCCCAGGGTGGGCGGATGCCGGGGGAGAGGGTCGTCTGGTCGCGGTGGGGTGAGCCCGAGGCCACTGCCCAACGCGATGAGTCGGCCCCCTGGCCGGGCGCCACCCCCTCACCCCCCCCCCCCCAGGTACCGCCGCGCTTGGAGCCCATCGAGGTGGAGTGGGATGGAGGGATGCCCGTCAGAGTGCGCCTGGGGACGCGATGGGAGCCGATCCTCACCTGGAGCGGGCCGTGGCGGCTCTCAGGTAGGTGGTGGGCAGGAGAGCGTGATGCCGACCGCTACCAAATGGTCACGTCCGTGGGGGCTCTCCTATGCGTTGTGGCAGAGGGACGCGCCTACCTCGCCGGAGTGTACGACTAGCCGACAACCCGGGAGACCGGGACCGGGTCGGGGAATCCTTTCAGCTCGACATCGGCAACATGCTCGAACTCGAAGTTCTTTCCCATTGTCAGCTCTTTTACGACGTTGGTGACGAATACTGCGCCGGCGTCGGCGACACCGCACACTCGAGCGGCCAGGTTCACCGCAGAGCCGAAGAGGTCGTCTTCCTCTGCGATCGGCTCACCAGCCGCGAGCCCGATTCGGACGTGGACCTCATGGGAGTCGGGATCGCGATTGTGGGATTCGAGGTGCTGTTGCACCGCCAGGGCGCAGCGGATGGCGTTGCTCACGGACGCGAAACTCGCCATGATCCCGTCGCCGGTGTGCTTGACCTCCCTGCCCGAATGGGACTTCAGGTTTTCGCGGACGATCTCGTTGTGGTGGCGCAGCATCGTCATCGCCACTTCGTCACCCAGGCGATGGGCCGCATCGGACGACCCGACGATGTCGGTGAAGACGATGGTCCGCAACGTCTGCTCGTTGTTCCCGTCGGGGTTGAAATCCGGCTCATCACCCGCCGAACCGCCACCCATGTACTTCCAGAGCTCGGTCGGCTCGACCGGTATCACCTTGTCAGCCATCACACCGTGCGCCTCCTCGTGCACTGCGGCGGCGGCTTCAGGAGACGGGGCGTCCACCAGGCAGTACGCCTTGTGGGCGTCATAGTCGAACCAGTAGCTCAAGTAGTGGACGCCATACTTCTCCTGGGCTTCCAGGTCGGCGATATGGGCCTGATAGAGCTGGTCGGGGGTGACGTCGAGATCGCTGTGGCGATCGAGGTAGATCGGCAAAGCACTCC
>JBFFIL010000011.1:0-13985 GCA_041556535.1 Acidimicrobiia bacterium
CAGTGCTCTCGCGCCGGGGGAGAGACTTCTCACCGCGCACACCCGGGACGACAACGTTGAGACGATTCTCTTCAACATCATTCGGGGGACAGCGGGCCGTGGGCTCACCGGCATTCCCCATCACCGGCCGCCCGGGATCTTTCGACCTGCGCTTGCGGTGAGTCGGTCCGAGACCCGCGAGATCGCTGCTCTGGCAGGCTTGGGTTTCGTTGATGACCCGATGAACGAAGACCCGGGCATTACGCGGAACTTGATTCGCACCCGGGTCATCCCGACCCTGCGTCAACTGAACCCGAGCCTCGAGGAAGCGGTGACTCGCATGGCGTCGGCCGTCGCGTCCGACGTCCGGTACCTCGACAGCCTGGCGCAGCGGTCCCACCGCGACGACGATTTGGTGGTCGGGACCCTGAAAGCGTTGCCTCGGCCCGTCGCCGATCGCCTGATCAGGATGGCCTTCGAGAGCGCCGCCGGCGGATCCGAGGTCACCGCTGACCGCCTCGAGCGCGTCTGGCGCGTCATCGACGAAGAGGCCTCGAGTCAGGAGATCGGTGGCGGTGTCACCGTCCATCGCCACGGCCCGAGACTCGTGTTCTCCAAAGCGGAATCGCCAGAACTGGCCCAGCAACCGGTGACGCTCACCGCCGGTACCCACCATGTGGGGCCACTCGAGTTCGACGTAACGCGGGTGAGCGGTGTCTGCTACGTCGTTCCGCTCAGCAAATGGGCTGCGGTCTTCCCTGCCGAGACCCGGCTCGTCTGCCGGCAAGACGGGGTGGTGACCGCGGACGGGGAGGTGGCATGGGTGCCCGGTCAGACCCGCCTGCCGGTCGCCTGGTACGAGGTGGGGACGATCGGCTACCTTTCCGTCTTCGCCAGGGAGAAGACATGATGGACGTCAAGCCGCTGATCTCAGCCGAGGAGATCGAACAGAAGCTCGCCGAGATCGGGAGGCGGATATCCGAGGACTATGCCGGCAAGGAGCTGCTCCTGGTCGGGGTTCTCCGGGGGGCATTCATGGTGATGGCCGACCTCGCCCGGCACATCGACCTTCCATGCGAGTTCGACTTCATGGCCGTCTCCTCCTACGGAGCGTCCACTCAGACATCCGGGGTGGTGAGGATCCTCAAGGACCTCGACGAGGAGATCGAGGGCAGACATGTCCTCATCGTGGAGGACATCATCGATTCGGGCCTCACACTCAACTATCTGATCAAGAGTCTCAACGTGCGCAAGCCGGCTTCACTGGAGATCGCCGCTCTCCTGCTCAAGGAAGGCATCCAAAGGGTCCCGATCGACGTCAAGTACGTCGCGTTCCCAATCGGGCCCGAGTTCGTAGTGGGCTATGGCCTCGATTATGCGGGCAAGTACCGGAATCTCCCCTATGTCGGCGTGATGGGCGACAACACCTGAGTTCGAACGCGACCACCCCAACTGGATCCGATTCCGGGAGTGCCCGTGGAGAAAGGGGTTCGACTACCCCCGTCGCCGACGTAGCATTGTCCCGGTAACTCCTCTCGAACTGGGGCCACGTGAACCGGACCGTCCGAAACCTCGTCGTATACGGGATGTCGTTCGTCCTGATCATCATCCTCTTCCAGTGGTGGCTGAATCAGGTTTCCGGCCCGACCGAGATACCGATCTCCGAGTTCGTCGAGAACGTCGAGGACGGCGACTACGGGGAAGTCGTTCTCCTCGGACGCTCTCGCCAGGCACAAGGCCGTCTGGCCGATAGCGCGGCCGACACCGACTCCTTCGACCATGTGGCCAGCTACCCCGAGGGGTTCGAGCAGGAGTTGACGAACGTCCTGGAGGCCAATGCGGTCAGCTGGTCGACCGATCCCGAGCCCCCGGGATTCTGGGAGATCCTGATCAGCTTCCTCCCTTGGTTGTTCCTCCTCGGGTTCATGGTGTTCATCTTCATGCAGATGCAGGGTGGCGGGAACCGGGTGATGCAGTTCGGCAAGTCACGGGCAAAGCTCGTCGGCAAGGAGCAGCCGAAAGTCACATTTGAAGACGTTGCAGGCCTGACCGAGGCAAAAGAGGAGCTCGAGGAGATAAAGGACTTCCTCCAGAGCCCGGATCGATACCGGCAGATGGGTGCGAAGATCCCGAAGGGTGTTCTCCTGTTCGGCCCTCCGGGTACGGGCAAGACCCTCCTGGCGCGTGCCGTTGCCGGTGAGGCCGGCGTGCCCTTCATGTCGATCTCCGGCTCGGACTTCGTCGAGATGTTCGTGGGTGTTGGCGCGGCACGGGTGAGGGACCTCTTCGAACAGGCGAAGCAGAGCGCTCCGGCAATCGTCTTCATCGACGAGATCGATGCGGTCGGCCGTCATCGCGGCGCCGGCCTCGGTGGCGGTCATGACGAGCGTGAGCAGACCCTCAACCAGCTCCTGGTCGAGTTGGACGGGTTCGAGGGCAATTCGGGAGTGATCGTGATGGCCGCGACCAACCGGCCCGACATCCTCGACCCTGCCCTCCTCAGGCCTGGTCGTTTCGACCGCCAAATAGTGGTCGACGCTCCCGACATCGACGGGCGCGAGGCGATTCTCGAGGTGCACTCCCGGGGCAAGCCGCTGGAGGCCGGAGTCGACCTGGCTGTTCTCGCAAGGCGCACCCCCGGTTTCACCGGCGCAGATCTTGCCAACCTGATCAATGAGGCGGCCCTCCTGGCCACCCGCCGCCGGAGGAAGTCCATCTCGATGAACGAGTTGGAAGAGGCCATCGACCGTGTCATCTCCGGTCCGGAGCGCAAGTCCCGTGTGATGACCGAGGACGAGCGGAAAGTCATCGCCTATCACGAGACCGGGCATGCCCTCGTCGGATACGCGTTGCCGAACTCAGACCCCGTGCACAAGGTCACCATCGTTGCCCGGGGCCGCTCATTGGGGCACACCCTGGCTCTCCCGACCCACGACAAATACCTGTCGCGCCGGAGTGAGCTCGTCGACCAACTCGCAATGCTTCTCGGCGGGCGCACGGCGGAGGAGTTGATGTTCGCCGACCCGTCAACCGGCGCATCCAACGACATCGAGAAGGCGACCTCCATCGCGAGGCGGATGGTCATGGAATACGGGATGAGCGACGAGCTCGGACCGATGCAGTACGGCAAGCCCGCCGGGGAGGTGTTTCTCGGCAGGGACTACGCGAGACAGCAGGACTACTCGGACCAGGTCGCCGCATTCATCGACGCCGAGGTGCGAAAGCTGATCACGGCTGCCCATGATGAGGCTCGGACCATTCTCGAGCGTCATCGGGATGCCATGGAGCGCATGGTCGAGGCCCTGTTGGAGAAAGAGACCGTCGACCGGGAGGAAGTCGGCGATCTCTTCCAGGACGTGCCCAAGTGGGAGCACGCTTCCGCTGGTTCTCTTCGGATCAAGTACCCGGAGAACCCGGTCCTCCCTCAGGAGCGTGATCAGATCGCTGCGGCCGAGGAAGTCGACGAGGAAGCAGACGAGTTGACCGAGTCGCTCACATTGGACCGGACCCTGCCTCGGGCCGGGGGCCGGCCTGCCGAGGCTTGAAGCCTCGAAGCTGCCCTACTCGGCTACCCGCTTCAGCACCAGGTCACCCGACACGAGCTTGGCCCGGATGGTCATCGAGCGCGTCGGCGTGACCGGCTCTCCGTCTTCCGGTCGCTCCGGGAGTCGCAGCTGACCTGACAATGTGGTGACGTCGAGGTCGATCTTGGTGCCGGCGGGAACGCCGACGATGACGTCGCCAGACATCGTCTTGAACGACCCTCGGTCTCCCACGAAGCGTCCGATCGAAATGTCCCCTGACGCGCTGGCGGCCTTCACAGGACCCTCGCAGTCGCGAATGTGGACGTCGCCGGAAGCGGCGGAGAAGTCGGCTTTGCCGTGGCATTGGCCGATGTTGATGTTTCCGGAGGCGCTCGACACCTTGACATAGTCCTGGACCAGGCCGATCTCTGCGTCACCGCTTGCGGTCTTGATCGTCCCGCCCTCGATTTCGGTGAGCCCGACATCGGCGGTTGCGCTCTTTATGTAGACATCACCGAGCGGGATCGACGAGTCGATGTTGGCCGTCGCGGTCGTGATGGTCGCGTCCATGCCGTCCGGGGCCCTGACAACCACCTGCGCGGCGTTGCGACCCGATGCCCACTTCGTCTCCCGGTCGGATGAGATATAGATCTGGTTGCCCCTCTGCTCAACGGTGAAATTCGGATCTTTCGTATCGACCTCGACCACCACGCTCGCGCTCTCGCCGGGACGGAAGGCCACTCGCCCGGCGGCGAGGTGGATGTCCAGGGATGTGGCCGAGTCTGCGGGGAACGTGTACTCGCTCATAGGTCCACCTCGATCCGACGCCGCGCCCCGCGTCCCTTCTGGGCCTGTGCGGCGGTCTTCAGCGCGTCGACGACGTAGCTGTTGACCGAGTCACCGGATGAGCCAGCTGCCTCGGCGATGATCTGCTTGAGATACTCGGGCAGGCGAAGAGTGATGCGTGTCTCGGAGTCGCTCGCGCCGGGAGGCGGTGGGGGAGCGGACGCTCCGACGTCTGGTGCGGAGACGACCCGTTCGGGGTCACCGTCGACGAGGCGCACGTCGACGTTCTGGGTGGGAAGCTGGCTGGACACCTCCGCGGCGGCCATGGTGGCCACTTCGACCAGTGTCTGGCGGATCGCAGGCTGCAGGGCCGCCAACAGCTGGGCGCCGGCCTCGGCAACGTCGGGGCCGGCGACTCTCAGCTGTGTCTCTACCGAAGCCTCCAGGCTGTTGATTGCGTGGGAGAGCTGCACTTAGGCGGCCCTTCGGGCTTCGCGGATCCGCTGTTGGAGGATTGCCTCCACTGCGTCCTGTGAAATGATCCTGATCATTGTCTTCTTCTTTCTTCCTCGTCACTCTGACACCTTTGTGATGTCATGATGATGTCACCATACAGTCATAATGACGCATCTGTCAACCCCCTTTCTGGAATTTCTTCGAACGATGGCCCGATTTGGGAATCAGGCCAGGTGATCGCATAGTTCCACTCACTATGGAACCCATAGACGAAGCCAGGATCGAGAAGGCCGTACGGGAGATAATCGAGGCGATCGGTGAGAATCCCGACCGTGAGGGTCTGATCGAGACCCCGGCCCGGGTGGCGCGCTTCTACTCGGAGGTCTTCGGGGGGCTCCACGAGGACCCCGAGGAGGTGGTGGACGCCTTCTTCGGCGAGGAGCACTACCAGGAGATAGTGATGGTCAAGGAGATCCCGTTCTACTCCATGTGTGAGCACCACTTCGTACCCTTTCACGGGGAGGCACACGTGGCCTACCTCCCCAAGGGCCGGGTGACCGGTCTCTCCAAGTTGGCTCGCTTGGTGGACGGTTTTGCCCGGCGACCACAGATGCAAGAGCGGCTGACAGCTCAGGTCGCCGACTGTCTCGAAAAGGCCCTTGACCCCCTCGGCATTCTCGTGGTCATCGAGGCGGAGCATCTCTGCATGTCGATGAGGGGCGTGAAAAAGCCAGGGTCGAAGACTGTCACATCTGCAGTCCGGGGAGTCATGCAGTCGAACGCGGCCACTCGCTCGGAGGCGATGTCACTCCTGTTCGGCACCGGCAGCGTCTGACCCGTGTCGCGGCCGGCGGACTCCTGGCGGCTCTTGAATTCTGAGCTCGATCTGGCCGCCGGGGCGATCATGGGGGTCGTCAACGTCACACCCGACTCGTTCTCCGACGGTGGCCTCCACCAAGATCCCGAAGCTGCGGTTGCGCACGGGCTCCGCCTCGTCGGGCAGGGAGCCGCCGTCATCGATGTCGGAGGCGAGTCGACGCGGCCGGGCTCGACGGGCGTCTCGCCATCGGAGGAGATCGCGCGTGTTGTGCCCGTGGTCAGCGGTCTCTCCTCCAGAGGCGTGACGGTGAGCATCGACACCTCCAAGCCGGAGGTCGCATCTGCCGCCCTCGATGCCGGGGCCCAGGTCGTCAACGACGTGACCGGGCTTCGCCACGAGGGCATGGCCGAACTGATCGGCGATGCCGGGTGTGGCGCCATCGTGATGCACATGAAAGGGAATCCGCGGGACATGCAGAACGACCCGACCTATCAGGACGTCGTGGCCGAGGTGGAGGAGTACCTGATTGCGCGAGCTGCGACCCTCCAAGATTCCGGTCTGGGGCCAGGTCGAGTCGCAATTGATCCCGGTATCGGGTTCGGCAAGACCCTGGAGCACAATTTGTCGCTCATTCGCAATCTCTCCAGGCTCGCGTCGCACGGGTACCCGGTCGTGCTCGGAGCCTCTCGCAAACGCTTCCTCGGGACTCTCACCTCACTCGAGGATCCGGCTGCGCGCGATGGCGCCACAGCCGTCACGACAGCGCTCGGGTTTGTCCACGGAGCAAGGGTTTTTCGTGTTCATGACGTCGAGGCATCCCGCCATGCACTTCAGATTGCCTCGGCTATCGTGACGGCCCACTGATGGGACGCATGGTTGCGGGTCTTAAGCCCCGGGGATTCACCTGGGTCATCAACGACCGTCTTGCCGTGTCGGATCGTGTCGGTGGCTCCGGATTCCAGCATCGTCGTGTTCGCCGGGAAGAGGAGATCACCTGGTTGGTGGAAGAGGCCGGCATCAACACGATCGTCTCGATGCTGCCCGGCAACCAGAACCTGGCCGCCTATCGGCAGGCAGGCATAGCCACCTACTCCGTGCCGATCGCGTCGTCGATCGAGCGTGAGGATGTCACTCGTGTGTTTGCGAACCTCGACAAGGCCCTGGCCAGGAGCCATGCTCGAGTGTTGGCCCATCGCGAGGTGATCGACGACACCGTCGGCGGGCTTCTCGGCGGATACCTTGTGACGTCGGGGCTCGTCGAAGATCCGATCCTGGCACTCGCGGTGATCCAGCAGATTCTGGGCCGCGCTCTTGGGCCGGAGGGCCGATCACTCATCCCGGCCGGCGCCACTCCGTGACCGACCGGATCGATCTCACCGGCATCGAGGTCTACGCAAAGCACGGCGTTCAGCAGCACGAGCAGGAGACTGCCCAGGTCTTTCGCGTGGACGTAACGGCGTTCCTCGACATGTCGGTCCCAGGGGAGACCGATCATCTCTCCGACACGCTGGACTATTCGATGCTCGCCCACGATGTTCGGGAGGTGGTCGGCTCGGAGTCGCACAAGCTCATCGAGCGGGTTGCAGAGCGTGTGGCGGAGACCGTCCTTTCCCACATAAAGGTGGAGCGCGTCGTGGTGACCATTCACAAGCCGGAGGCTCCTCTCGATGTGGCCGTGTCGGATGTGTCGGTGACGATCGACCGGAGCCGGTGACCCGGTACGCGATCGGCCTCGGCTCGAATCTGGGCGACAGGCTGTCCAACCTCATGACCGCGGTGGGAGCGCTGCGTTCCGTCGGGACGGTGTCGGCCCTCTCCGGCCTGTATGAGTCCGAGCCGGTGGGTGGTCCCCCCCAGAACCCGTTCCTCAATGCGGTGGCTGTGTTGGACTCGGATTCGCCGGCAACCGAGGCGCTCGCGCAGCTGCAGGAGATCGAACAAGCAGCGGGTCGGGTGAGGGGCACCCGGTGGGGCCCCAGGGCCCTCGATCTCGACATCGTCGCTAGCGACGGCCCGCCTCTTCGCACGGAGAACCTGACCGTTCCCCATCCACGGGCCGCCCAGCGTGAGTTCGTGCTCCGCCCCCTGGCCGATGTCTGGCCTGACGCGCAGGTGGGCGAGGGGCTGACAGCCGTCGACGCCCTGGGGAGGGTCGGCGACCAGGGCGTCGATCTGATGGCCCGGACCTGGGCGTCCGGACTCTCCGACCTGTTCGGGAAAATCCTGGTCGGCATCCAATTCGCCTGGTTTCTCGGCACCGGGGTGGCCTTGGCCCTCGACGGCTCCCTTCCCGAGGGTGAGATAACGGTTACCCGTCTACTCGGAGCCGCCATGACGGTGCCGGGCATGATCCTCGCCTTCATCTCAATGCGGCGGCTCGGCCCGGCTATGACGGCTGTTCCGGAACCGAAGAGAGGAGCGAACTTCGTTGACACCGGGTTCTACCGGTTTGTTCGACATCCGATATATGGGGGGGCCGTGCTTTGGCTGCTGGGAACTTCGCTGTTCCTGGACAGCGGCATCGGGTCGGCACTGAGCGTCGGACTTGCCGGCTTCTTCTACCTCAAGTCGATCTACGAGGAGCTGCGTCTGCGCATCGCCTACCCGGAGTACCGGGGCTACCAGCAGAGAGTGCGGAGACGTCTGATCCCCTTCCTCTTCTGACTTTCGTCCCTACCCAAGAAGACGGGGAGCGTGCTACCTTCGGAGGATGGTGCCAGGCCGCGGCCCGCCCTGAGTCCTTCTGAGACCACCACCCGCGCCAATCAGGAGGAATCGATAGATGGCAAGAAGGTCGCGAGAGCATCGCCAGGAAATACCCGGCTACGACGAGAGCCGGCCGTCGCGCGAGCAGCGCAAGCTCCAGCACAGGGCAGCCAGGCATGCCACCCACCAGATACTTCACACGGTCGAAGACCCCGACGAGGTGATACTCCCCGAGGAGCGCCGGACCAGGCGCCAAGAGAACGGCAGGGGTCGCCAGGAGCCGCAGAAGCGGCGATTCAAGGTTTGGAAGACGAAGTTCTGGAAGCGGCGCGACGACTACCGCGACCAAAAAGCCGAGTTGGACTCCAACTGGCCGGTGATCACCCCCGACCAACTCGAAACCTAAGGCTCGAGGGACCAAATACGGTCCCTACAGCGTTTCATTGCGGACGCCACCGCTAAGTAGCCTCCCCGCGGTGAGGACCAGAGAGCCATGTTGCGTCTGATCATCGTCGGCCCCGGGCGGGCAGGCGGATCGTTGGCGCTCGGCGCAGAGCGGGCCGGCCATCAGATAGTGGGGGTTCTCTCTCGCACCGGTCAATCCCGGTTCGGCCCGCCGATGGACTGGACGGCGCCCCTGCCGCAAGCCGACGTGGCACTCATCGCAGTCCGCGACGACGCGATCGCGGGGGTGGCGGAGCGCATAGCACCGTTGTCCACCGAGGTCGCCGTCGCCGCTCACTTGTCCGGCTTCGTTCCCGTTCTCGCTCTGAATCCTTTCCACGACGCCGGTGTCGCCACGGGGGGCTTTCACCCGCTCCAGTCGATGCCGAGCCCCGCAGCCGGCTCCGAGGCGCTCGCTGGCTCCTTTGTCGGCATCGGTGGCGATCCCCTGGCGGTGGACACGCTCACCCATCTCGCCGGGACCTTGGGGATGGAGCCGTTCGCCCTCGACGATGCCGCCCGCCCCGCCTATCACGCCGCCGCTGCGGCCGCCGCCAACTTCGTGGTGACGTCGTTGGCGGTGGCTTCCGACCTCTTCGACTCGGCCGGTGTCGATCCGAGAGTGTCGAGGCCCCTCGTCGAGCAGGCGATGGCCAACGTGTACGAAAGAGGGCACGCGGGATCGCTCACCGGTCCGATTGCGCGTGGGGACATCGAGACAGTCATCGGCCACCTCACCGCCGCCCACGACGTCTCCGACGAGGTCGGCAAGCAGTTCCGTCTCATGGCGGAGGCGACGACTATCCGTGCCGGGCGAGAACAGGACCTGAAACAGTGGAAGTGACGAGAACCTTTGCCGAGACCCGCGATTCCTACTCGGGCGTGGTCGGGCTGCTGCCCACGCTGGGGTTCTTCCATGAGGGCCACACGTCGCTGATGGACATCCTCCGGGACATGTGTGACACGCTCGTCGTTTCGCTATTCGTCAACCCGACCCAATTCAACGACCCTGCCGACTTCGACGCCTACCCGAGGGACGAGGGGAGGGATGCAGACCTGGCCCGGGCCCATGGTGTCGACATCCTCTTTGCTCCTCCAGTCGAAGAGGTCTATCGGGGCGTGTCGGTGACGACGGTCGAGGTGACCGGGGTGACCGACGAGATGGAGGGGCGTCACCGCCCGGGCCACTTCGTGGGTGTTGCCACTGTTGTGGCGAAGCTGTTCGCCGGTCTTCGTCCCGACCGTGCCGTGTTCGGGCGCAAGGACGCCCAGCAGCTCGCAGTGCTGAAGGCGATGGTCAACGATCTCCGCTTTCCTATCGAGATCCTGGCCGGGCCCGTGGTGCGCGAGCCAGATGGCCTGGCACTCTCGAGCCGCAATGTCAGGCTCGGCAGGGACGACCGGGAGCGGTCCCTCGCCATCAGCCGAGGGCTGTTCCAGGCGGCGGAGCAGGTCGATGCGGGGGAGAGGAGCGCCGAGAGGCTCGAAGCCACAGTGCAGAGATCGATCTCCGGACTGGAGGTTGACTACGTGAAGCTGGCCTCGCAGACAACCATGAAGCCGATCGACGAGCTCGATCGAGACGCTGTCCTTGCCGTTGCCGCGGATGTAGGCGACGTCCGTCTCATCGACAACATCGCGTTCGACCTCGTCGACGGTCACCCCACTCCGGATCGGGGAGTACTCCTGGATGAACCGTCGCGACTGACCTCGATGGCATGATCTGGACAGCAAATTGAGCGACCAGGCAGAAACGACCGAGGAACTCCTCATCGAGGGACGCCGCCGCAAGCACCAGGAGGTGCTCGAGGCCGGTGGCTATCCACATCGATACGAGCGGACCGACACCGCGAGGGACCTCCATGAGAGATTCGCCGACCTGGAGCCGGGAAGCCAGACCGATCACGGCACGACGGTTGCGGGGCGCCTGATGCTCAGTCGATCGTTTGGCAAGCTTCAGTTCGGGACCGTTCGCGACGGCACCGGGACGGTCCAGCTCTTCGTCGACGAGGCTCGGGCCGGAGCGGATTTGGCGGCGGCGTTCGCAGAGTTGGATCTGGGGGATTGGGTGGGTGCCTCGGGCAAGGTCATGACCACCAAGCGCGGGGAGCTGAGCGTCAATGTCGAAGAGCTCGTGCTGTTGCAGAAATCGCTCAGGCCCCTCCCGGACAAGTACCACGGGCTGACGGACGTGGAGCAGAGAAGCCGGCGGCGCTACCTCGACCTGATGGTGAACGAGGGAGCCCGTGAGGTGGCGCTGACCCGGGCGCGGGTCGTGTCCGAGCTCAGGGATGCCTTCGAGAGACGCGGGTTCGTCGAGGTCGAGACCCCGGTGCTCCTCCATGAGGCCACGGGGGCGGCAGCTCGTGCGTTCGAGACCGAGCACAACACCCTCGACACCCGCATGCACTTGCGCATCGCCACCGAGCTCCACTTGAAACGTCTCGTGGTGGGTGGCTTCGAACGTGTCTTCGAGATCGGGCGCATCTTCCGTAACGAGGGGATCGACTCCACCCACAACCCCGAATTCACGATGCTCGAGGCGTATCAGGCGTTCGCCGACTACGGGGACATCATGACCCTGGTCGAGGAAGTCCTCGCAGAGGTGGCAGTGGCCGCTGCCGGCTCGGAGGACCTCATGTTCCAGGGCCGGCCCATCTCGTTCGCCGGGCCGTACCGGAGGCTCACCATGCTCGAGCTGGTGTCGGACTACGTCGGGGAGACCCTGACCCTCGACTCAGAAAGCAGCCATCTCGCGTCCCTTCTCGAGGGACGTGGCGTCGAGGCCGACAGGGCCGCCAATCCCGGGCTGCTCCTGTTCCAGATCTACGAGATGGCCCATCGGGAGATCTGGGATCCGACTTTCGTGGTCGACTTCCCGAGCGAGGTTTCGCCGTTGTCGCGTGCTCACCGGGACGATCCCCGGCTAACCGAGCGGTTCGAGCTCGTGATCGCGGGATCCGAGTACTGCAATGCGTTCTCCGAACTGAACGACCCGGATGACCAGCGCTCCCGCTTCGAGGCGCAGGCCGCAGCGCGCGAGGCCGGGGACGAGGAAGCCCACGTCGTCGACGAGGACTACCTGATGGCCCTGGAATACGGGCTCCCCCCGACGGGCGGGCTGGGGATCGGTGTGGATAGGCTCGTCATGCTCATGACCGACCAAGCCCACATCAGGGAAGTGATTCTCTTCCCGACTCTCAGACCCAAGGAGGCGACGTGAAGAAGCTGGTAATCAAGGTCACGATCACGGCGGCTGCCGTGTGGGTCGCCCAGGCGATCGTGCCCGGGCTCGAGTTCGACGGATCAGCACTGGCGTTCGTTGGCGTTGCAGTCATATTCGTCGTCGTCAACACGGTCGTTAAGCCGATACTCAACATCTTCAGCATCCCGTTCATCCTGGTGACGTTGGGGCTCTTCCTGCTCGTCACCAACGCCATCGTGCTCCAACTCGTGGTGTGGCTGTCGGGGTCGGTGTTCGACCTTGGCTTCACCTCGGACGGGTTCTTCTGGTCGACGTTCCTCGGCGCGCTGGTCATCAGCGTCGTGAGGTTCGTCCTCGACAAGGTTCTCGACTGACGGTCTAGCTGCGGGCGGCCTCGACCCGCTCGACCAGGTAAGTGCCCAGTTTCTCGAGGATGGAGCGGGCATCGCCTTCAGGCAGCAGGTCGAGCGATGATGACGCCAGAGCAAGGCGACGACCGGCTTCGGCGAGGCTCTCTTCCACGTACCCGCCGCTGCGGACGATTTCGATCACCTCTGCAATCGCCTCGTCCGGGTAGGGCCCGACAGAGAGTAGATCGAGAACCCGGCCGCCCTCGGGCCCGGAGGCCGCGAGGAGCACGGGTGCGGTGAAGGTGCCTTCCCTGATGTCCGAGCCAGCCGGCTTGCCAATGGTCTCCTCGTCGGCGATCAGGTCGAGAGCGTCGTCAGCGATCTGAAACACCATGCCGACCTCCCAAGCCCAAGTAGAGAGGGCGTCGGTGATCTCTGGGCCGGCGTCGGAGGCCATGGCACCGAGTCGCGCGGACGTTCGGACCAGGGATGCGGTCTTCCCACCGATCACCTGGAAGTACTCGTCCAACCCGTGGGTCAGGTCGCCTTCGAGCTGGAGCTCACGCGTTTGGCCTTCGACCAGCTCGGCATATGTGACCGCCAGGAGACGCACCGACTCCTGACTCAAGTGAGTCGCCGCCACCTCCGACGCGCGGGCCATCAGGAAGTCACCGGCCAGGATGGCCACCGTGTTGTCCCAATTGGCGTTGGCCGAAGAAGCCCCTCGCCGTGTGGAAGCCTCGTCGATCACATCGTCGTGATACAGAGACCCCACGTGGATCAACTCGACCGAAACCGCAGCCTCCGCGGGCCGGTGGTCCCTCGACGGCCCGAACTCGGCGGCGAGCAGGGCCAGGAGGGGGCGGAATCTCTTGCCTCCCGCCAGGAGGAGATGCTGGGCGATCTTGGTCAGATACGGGTCGTCGGCTGCGGACGCTTCGAGCAGCCTCTCCTCTACGCGTGCCAGTTGGTCCCAGATCCGGGGAATACCGATAAGGCTTTGGAGGTCTTCCATTCGTGACGATGGTATTACGGAACGCCGGAATGAAATCTGGTCAGGAGGTTCAGAATTGGCGCGGTGATAGAATCACGCTGCCAGGGCTAGGAGACATGAGTGTTTGAGCGGTTCACAGACCGGGCTCGCCGAGTAGTTGTTCTTGCGCAGGAAGAGGCGCGCCTTCTGAATCACAACTACATCGGGACCGAGCACATCCTCCTCGGTCTCCTCAACGAGGGGGAGGGCATCGCAGCGCAGGCCCTCGAGAGCCTCGACATCGACCTCGCTTCCGTTCGCGATGAGGTGGTCAAGATCATCGGCCAGGGCCAGCAGTCGCCATCGGGGCACATTCCGTTCACGCCCCGGGCCAAGAAGGTTTTGGAGCTTTCCCTACGCGAAGCCCTGCAGCTGGGTCACAACTACATCGGGACGGAGCACATACTGCTCGGGCTCATCCGGGAGGGCGAGGGAGTGGCCGCGCAGGTTCTCCAGCAACTCGGCGCAGAGCTGGGCAAGGTGCGCCAGACCGTGATCCAACTCCTCTCGGGGCCGGGAGGCAGCGAGGAGCAGCAGCCAAAGCCTGCCGGTGCGGGTGGAAGGGAGAGTTCTTCCACAGGATCGACCATTCTCGACCAGTTCGGCCGGAACCTCACGAAGTCGGCCGCCGACGGGAAGCTCGACCCGGTCATCGGCAGGATCCGCGAGATCGAGCGCGTCA
>JBFFIL010000012.1:0-13120 GCA_041556535.1 Acidimicrobiia bacterium
CTCGTCAGGGTCTGATACAAGTGGTGGTGGGTGTTCACCAGCCCGGGCAACACGACATGGCCCGTCAGATCGGCCACCTCGTCGGCGGACTCCGGGAGCTCAGGGGTCGGGCCCACCTGACGTATCCACCCGTCCTCGGCGTAGAGGCCCCCGTCCTCGATCTCCGCTCCGTCCATGGTGGCGAGGACAGTGGCATGCTTGACCAGAAGGCTGCTCACAGGGCAGGAACTTAATGGAGCCCATAGAGTCTCACCCGATGACTTTCACAGCCACATCCCTGGAGCAGTGGTCCTCCAGGCTCAGCCAGGCGGCGGGGAGAGTCGCCGCCGCATACCCGGGGGAGGGACCTGACCGGCAGCCCGTTCACACCGTCTACGGGGGCGCACAGCTGTTCTCGGCTGGTACCACCCGCCGGCTGGGGGAGCTGGCCCTGGCTTCCGTCGAGCGGTGGTTGCCGGACGAGGGCGCTCTTGCGCGTCTGACAGGCATGGCGGACAGCCTCGCTGCGAGGGTGTTCCCGAAGATCGTGGACAAGCTCGAGCGCGAGCCTGTAGAGGACTTCCGCATCGACTTCGAGGACGGCTACGGGCACCGGCCGGACGAGGAAGAGGATGGTCACGCCGTCTCGACCGCTTCCGAAGTCGCCAACGGGATGGCCGAAGGGACCCTCCCACCATTCATCGGCATCAGAGTGAAATCGCTCTCGGGAGAGCTGCACCGAAGGGCGCTGCGGACCTTGGACTTGTTCGTCACCTCACTGGCGCAACAGGCCGGCGGGTTACCCGACGGGTTCGTCGTGACGCTCCCGAAGATCCAGGATGTGGACCAGGTGTCGGTGTTCGCCGAGGCTCTCGGCGAACTCGACTCCGCTCTGAGTGTCGGACCGATCCCGATGGAGCTGATGGTCGAGACCCCCCAGACGGTTATCGACATCCACGGCGACGACGGGGTGCGAAAGTACGTCGACGCGGGCGGTGGCCGTGTGAGAGGTGCTCACTTCGGCACCTATGACTACACCGCGTCGATGAACATCACGGCTGCCTACCAGACAATGGATCACGCGGCCTGCGACTTTGCGAGGCACAACCTCCAGGTGAGCCTGGCGGGGACCAGGGTGTGGCTCTCCGACGGCGCGACGAACGTGATGCCGGTGCCCATCCACCGGGGCGATGACCTGACGACGGAGCAGGACGAGGAGAACCGAAGGACGGTCCACGGAGCAATGCGGCTCCACTACGACCACGTCCGTCACTCCCTCGCCCACGCCTACTACCAGGGGTGGGATCTCCACCCGGCCCAGCTGGCGACCCGCTACGCGGCCGTGTTCGGCTTCTTCCTCGAAGGGCTGGACCAGGCCGGGGAGAGGTTGTCCAACTTCGTCCAGTCAGCGGCAAAGGCCACTCTCGTCGGCGAGGTGTTCGACGACGCGGCCACCGGACAAGGGCTCTTGAACTACTTCTTGCGCGCCATCAACTGCGGAGCGATCACCGAAGAGGAGGCGACCGCCCGTTCCGGCCTCAGGGTCGACGAGCTTCGATCGCGCTCCTTCGTCCACATCCTGGAGGGCAGGAAGCCGGCCTGAGAAGGGCTCCGGTCAGGAACCCCGGTAGGTGGTGTAGCCGTGGCCGCTCAGCAACAACGGAATGTGATAGTGGTCGCTCGAATCATCCAACTCGAACACGACATGGACGAATGGGTAGAACTCGTTGCCCGCGGCGCCGGTCTCGAACCCGAGGCGATAGCGGCCCGGCCCGAGTTCGCCGAACCCGGCCCTCCCGTCATCGTCGGTCTCCGCCTCGCCCACGAATGACCAACCGTCTCCGGAACGCACCGCGAGGTGAACAGCCACGCCCGCTGCCGGCGTCCCGGACTCGGTGTTGAGGACGTGAGTGCTCAAGGTGCTCATCGGATCTCCTGACACAGCATTCGGCGCAGTCTGGTCTCGGTGATCCTTCGCTGCTCGGCAGCTCCATTGGCGATCTCGGTGGGCCTCCCGTTTTCCAGCCTCTCCCTGGCGATGGCCAGCATCTCCTCACCCGTCTTTCCGGTGGCATAGACGATGAAGGTGAAGCCGTGCTTCTCCTCATAGGCCCGGTTCAGCTTGGCCAGGTCGGCGGTGGCGGACTCGGCCACACCTGATTGCTCCCGAGAGGACGTTGCGTCCCGCTTTTCACCGATGCGGGCGTGACCAGCGAAGGCTTGGAGCCAATCGACCTCGGTGAGGGCGTCGAATGCCGTGCCCGCCGTATCAAGGACCGCTTCCACACCGGGATACGGGCGCCTCTCGCCCATGGCAGAGACCCAGGCGTCGGCCGCGCAGGCAGTGTGGAAGAACCGGTGTGTCATCTGGGTGTCGAGCGAGTTGAGATACTCGATTCGCTTCTCGCCCGCGGCGGACCTGTCTGGACGTCCCCACACCCTGAATCGGGCCATTCCACCGTCGGGATGTATGGAAAGCCGGACGAATCCGGCCGGAGACGGAGTGGGTAGCGGGATGCCGTTCACCGCGTCGGCTTCGATCGCCACATGGTCGACCACCGTCTCCCAGGAATCACCGTCTCCCGACAGATCCACCGACACCCACCCGGGAGCGTTTCCGCGAAAGAAGGAAGTGTCAGCGTCGACCTGCTCGACCACACCCGGCAATCCCAGCCGGAAACTCGCCCAGTCGTGGCCAGGCCCGCGTCGGCGCTTCGTCTCCCAGCCGTCCCACATCCCTGCGGGAGCGGTCGGACGGAGCATCTTCGACGGTGGGTTGTAGTGGTGGTCCGACGCGTCGAGGAACTCGCCTCCCAGGGTCTGAGAGGCCAGGTCGACCAGCGAATCGGGGCACACGTCCGACATGGCGGGAATCGGCGTGCCCTCCACCCTCAGCCTTGCAACTCCCCCGTCGGGGTGGATATTCAGACGGATGTGAGTCACCCTCGAGCTCCCCTCGACGACGAATGACGCCGTCGAGTCGCCCTCCAGGCCGGTCACCGGGATGAGTTCGGACCACTCGGCGTCGCCCAGACTCTCATCACCGCCAACGCCACAGCCGTCCAAGGAGAACCGCTCCGGGTAGTTGCCGGTGAAGAAGGCGGTGTCGACGCTCACCTTCTCCACCCGACCGGGGATGCCGAGGGCGAGCACGACCCAGTCGTGACCGGGCTCCCTGCGGCGGCGGGTCTCCCAGCCGTCCATCCACTTGCCGCGGTCGTTGTATACGCCCTCCCTCCAAACGGGTTCGCCGACCTTGAGCAGATTGGACGCCTCGGCGAAGAACTCGTCGTTGAAGTCGACGACCCGGCCGCCAACGGCCTCGGAAAGAAGATCAATCATCACGCCTCAGCATCCTGCCACGCCCGGTGTGCACGTCGCCGTCGAAGACGCTATCCCCGCGCAGAATCGTCTCCACGACGCTTCCCCTCAACTCCATCCCCTCATAGGGCGTTATCGGATGCAGGTGATAGAGGTCCCGACCCCGGACGACGCTCGTGCCGTCGGGATCGAACACAACCAGGTCGGCGTCCTTCCCCACCTCGATTGACCCCTTGCGGTCGTCGAGGCCGGCCAGGCGCGATGGGGCGCGACTCAACCAATCGGCAACGGATACGGGCCCAAAACCCCTCGTCAAGGCGCCCGACCAGACCACCGGGAGGCGAACCTGCAACGACGAGATGCCGCCCCACGCCTCGGAGAAGTCGCCGCCCCCGACCGCCTTCAGCGACGCCGGGGCCGGCGAGTGATCCGAGACGACCATCGACAGCGCTTCGGATCCGAGAGCCTCCCAAAGCGCCTCGCGATGTTCCCGCTCCCTGATCGGCGGGGCGCACTTGAAGCGAGTCGCACCCCGAGGGATGTCCTCAGCGGCGAACGTGAGGTAATGGGGACATGTCTCCCCCGTCATCGGGCTCGCGCCGATAACAGCCGCTGCCTCACCCGACGAGACGTGGAGGATGTGGATGTCGCCCCCGGCTTCGGCGGCCAGGTCCGACAGCATCGTCACCGCGTCGACCTCGGCCTCCACCGGACGCGACCGCAGGTAGTCGAGGTAGGCCCGGGGATCCTCGATGGGACGGAGTAGATCGGGGGACTCGGCGTGGATCAGCGCCGGGCGGCCAGCCTCGTGTATCCGGGCCAGAGGCGCGGAGAGGCCATCGCGCGGCATCGGGGGAAACTCACCGACGCCGGAATCGGCCATGAACATCTTGAAGCCACACACACCCTCCCCGGCGAGCGGAAGGATGTCGGGGATCGATCCCGGCACCACACCGCCCCAGAAGGCAACATCGACGGAGAGCTTCCCCTCCGCAGCCGTCCGCTTCCTGGCAAGCGCTTCGACGCTGGTCGTGGGAGGGATGCTGTTCAGCGGCATGTCGACGATGGTCGTCGCTCCTCCTGCCGCCGCGGCCATCGTGGCTGTCGCAAAACCCTCCCAGTCGCTCCGACCGGGCTCGTTGACGTGGACGTGTGTGTCGACCAGGCCGGGCAGAACAATGAGATCACCGAAGTCGCGATCGGCGGGACCATCGGCTATCTCGACGATCACACCGTCCTCGTATCTGATCGCGGAGGGACGCAACTCCCCGTCTATCACGACACGGGACGACCTGATGCTCGGCACACTGGCACGCTAACGCCTGGTGGAACCGACGTAGCGGCCGCCGGGTAGGCTCGGAGCCATGACAGATCTTCTCTCCCGCCACCAAGACGTCATAGCTCCGGTGATCGCCTTCGACACCGACATCCGCGCCAAATCGGCCAACGGGATCTGGATCAAGGACGCCGACGGAAGGCGATGGGCCGACTTCGCCAGCGGCACTGCAGTGACGAACCTCGGTCACAATCATCCTGCGGTGGTCAAGGCAGCCCACGAGCAGATCGACCGCTTCATCCACTCCGGGTGCATCTTCAGATACGACACCGTCGTCGAGGCGGCGGAGCGTCTTCGCGAGATCACGCCACCGAGAATCGAGAAGTTCGCTTTCGCCAACTCAGGAGCGGAGGCAGTGGAGGCGGCGGTCAAGCTGGCCAAGTACTCGACCGGTCGCCAGGGAGTCGTCACATTCCGCGGCGGCTTCCACGGGAGAACAATGGGCTCGGTCACCTACACCACCTCGAATGCCAAGTATCGGGACGGCTATCACCCCGTGCTCGGCTCGGTGTTCGTGGCGCCGTTCCCACACCCCTACCGATGGGGCATGACCGAAGACGAAGCCGTCGATAGCTGCCTTCGAGAGATGCGGATGATGTTCAAGCACGTAGTGACACCCAAGAACATCGCGTGCTTTCTCATCGAGCCCGTCCAGGGTGAAGGCGGCTATTACCCGGCGCCTGCGAGATTCCTCGACGAGATCCGGGCCATGGCCGACGAGCACGGGATCCTGCTCATATACGACGAGATCCAAACCGGGTTCGGCCGGACCGCCGAGTGGTTCGCCTCGGAGCACTTCGAGGCCAAGCCCGACATCATGGCCATCGGGAAAGGGATCGCGAACGGCATGCCCTTGTCGGCATACGGCGGGCCGAGGGACTTGATCGACTCATGGCCCGTCGGCGCCCACGGCACCACGTTCGGGGGCAACCCCGTGGCCAGCGCCGCCGCGGTAGCGGTCATGGAGACGATGGGCGGCCACTTGCCGCACGCACGGGAGCTCTCGGCTCACGCGTTCAGCCGGTATCACGCCCTCGCCGACAACCATCCGACGATCGGGGATGTCCGGGGGTTAGGCCTGATGATCGGTGTCGAGTTCGTCGAGGACCGGGCCACACGCGTCCCCGATGCCAAGGCGTTCAAGCACGTCCAGGCACACGCTTTCGACAACGACCTGATCATCATCGAGTGCGGGCCCGACGGCAACGTGCTCCGCTTCATCCCCCCACTGGTGACCACGATGGACGAGCTGGACTGGGCGATCGACCTCGTTGACGAGGGCCTGACCTCTTGGGAGTCGGCTACCTGAGGAACCGCACCCTCTCCCGCGACATCTAAGGGGCATGAAACGAATCACTGCGGCCCTGCTTGCCGCATCACTGACGGTCGCTGCCTGCGGGATCCCGAACGACACCATCGCCCTGCCGTCCGACCCTGAGGCGGTCGTGCTCCAGGTTCGCTCCGAGGGCGGGTTCGCTCCCGTCGAGTTCATCCTCGGGCAGGGGCCCCGCTACACCCTCATGGGCGATGGCTCGCTCATTTCGGAGGGGCCTGTCATAGCCATCTACCCGGGCCCTCTTCTTCCCAATTACCAGATGACGATGCTCGACGACGGCCAGCTCAGGCTGATCCTCGACCTCGTGGCCGACATGGGGCTGGCAGACATGGACGACGAGCTCGATGACACACACACTCGGACCGTGGCCGACGCCACCACCGAGGTCATCACCTACTGGGACGAGCTGGGGACCCACAGCTACTCGGTCTACGCCCTCGGCCTGGTCGACGACACCTCGGTCAGGCCGGCAACCAAGGCCTTCCAGGATCTGTTGTCTCTTCTCGGCGAGATGGCCTCCACCGGTGACTCCGCCCCCTACCGGGGCGAGAGAGTGCAGATCGTGGCCGGCGCCGGCTTCGCCGACCCGGACTTCCCCGACGTCCGGGACTGGCCTCTCCGGGAGACGGACTTCGGCCGGTGGCACGCACTTCCCAACGGGTGGCTGTGCCGGAGCCTGGGAAGCGAGGCTCTGGACCTCTTCACAGACGCCTCCCGTTCGACTCAGTGGCTCAATCCCGACCCATCACTCGATGCCGCTGCTCTCACCCTCCTGGTCAGGCCGCTCCACCCCGGCGAGGAGCCCTGCTTTGGCAACTAGGGGCTAGCCGGCGGCCAGGGGGACCTGCCCGTGGAGTCCTCCCCGCGGACACCGAACTTCCAAGCGCGGTCAGGTCGCTGGCCCGTCCTATCGTTGGCGCGTGCGCGTAGTCATTCTCGGAGCCGGTCGAATCGGAAGCGCGATGGCCGCGGATCTGGCGACCGACCCCGACTTGGCGGTCACGCTGGCCGATCGGGATGAGCGCGCACTGGCGGCGCGCGACCACCTGGACACCGTGACGGCCGACCTGGCCGATCCAACCGAGCTCGCCCGGGTCATGGAGGGGCACGACTTGGTCATAAGCGCACTCCCCGGGTTTCTCGGCCATCGCACCCTCCAAGTGATCATCCAGGAAGGCCGGAACGTCGTTGACATCGCATTCTCTCCCGAGGACCCGTTCACCCTGGACGATCTGGCCGTTGAGAATGGCGTCGTCGCCGTCGTCGACTGCGGAGTGAGCCCCGGCATGAGTGGCCTGCTCGTTGGCCACGCCGCATCCCTCCTGGACGAGGTCCAGGACGTGTTGGTCTATGTGGGGGGCCTGCCGGAGCAGAGGGAGCGACCCTGGGAGTACAAGGCTGTGTTCTCCCCGATCGACGTCATCGCCGAGTACACGCGGCCGGCCCGCCTCGTGGAAGACGGGCGAATCATCTCACGGCCTGCCCTATCGGATCTCGAGGTCCTGGAATTCGAGGGCATCGGTGAGTTGGAGGCATTCAACACCGACGGCCTTCGAACTCTCCTTCGGACCATCGACGCATCCAGCATGCGGGAGAAGACCCTCCGCTATCCGGGCCATGCCGGGCGAATAGAGGCGTTGAGAGACAGCGGATTCTTCGGGGAGGAGGCTGTCGACATCGGCGGTCTGGAGGTTCGACCCCTCGATCTGGCATCAAGGCTCCTGTTTCCGATGTGGCAACTCGACGAAGGAGAGGAAGATCTGACCGTCATGCAGGTCAAAGTCACCGGGCGACAGGATGGATCACAGGCGAGGTATGTGTTCGACCTGTTGGATCGCTATGACTCGGAGAAGGGCGTCACGTCGATGGCTCGCACCACGGGCTACACCGCCACCGCAGTCGCCAGGCTGATCCTCAGCGGCGGATACACCCGAACCGGCATCTCCCCGCCCGAGTTTCTGGGCAAGGAACAGGAGCACGTCGAATTCGTGTTGGCCGCGCTACGAGACAGGGGAGTCATCTACCACCAGCGGGTCGAGCCTCGGCCCTAGCGCTCATCAAGCAGTTCCCCCTTGGCCAAACACCCAGGGCCCTCGACCGCGTCAATCGTCCGTCGAGACCTTCGCCTTCTCGGCTATCTCCGCCACGATGTCGGCGTTGGCCAGGGTGGTCACGTCACCCAGCAGGCGCTGCTCCGAGATGTCCTTCAGCAGGCGGCGCATGATCTTCCCCGAGCGGGTCTTGGGAAGATCGTCCGTGAACACGATCGACTTCGGCTTGCAGATCGGGCCCAGGGTGCTCGCAACGTGGTTGCGGAGCTCGTCGAGCAGCTCATCGTCACCGTGGATCGAGCCGCGGAGTGTCACGAACGCGGCGATCGCCTGCCCTGTCAACTCGTCCTTGCGGCCAACCACTGCCGCCTCGGCAACCGCCTCGTGGCTCACGAGCGCCGACTCGACCTCGGTGGTCGAGATGTTGTGGCCCGAGACGAGCATGATGTCGTCGACCCGGCCGAGGAGCCAGAAGTAGCCGTCTTCGTCTCGCTTGCACCCGTCGCCCGCGAAGTAGAGACCCGGGAACCGCGACCAATAGGTGTCGATGTAGCGTTGATCGTCCCCGTAGATCGTCCGCGCCATCCCGGGCCATGGCTGGGTGATCACGAGGAATCCGCCCCCACCCAGGGGAACGGAGTTCCCATCGTCGTCCACGACGTCGGCGGACACCCCAGGGAAGGGAACGGTCGCCGAACCGGGCTTGGTGGCGACAACACCTGGGAGAGGGGTGATCATGATTCCCCCAGTCTCGGTCTGCCACCAGGTGTCGACGATCGGACAAGTCTCTCCTCCGACGTTGTGGTGGTACCAGATCCATGCCTCGGGGTTGATGGGCTCGCCGACCGTGCCAATCACACGAAGCGACGACAGGTCGTGTTTCTCGACGTGGGATTCCCCCCACTTCATGAAGGCCCTGATCGCCGTCGGAGCGGTGTAGAAGATCGTTACCCCGTGATCTTCGATGATCTGCCACAGACGGTCGAAGTCGGGATAGTTGGGTGCTCCCTCGTACATCACGCTCGTGGCCCGGTTTGCCAGTGGGCCGTAGACGATGTAGCTGTGGCCTGTGACCCAGCCGATGTCAGCGGCACACCAGTAGACATCCGAATCCGGTTTGAGGTCGAATACGTACGAGTGCGTCGTCGTCACATGCGTCAGGTACCCGGCTTGCGTGTGGACGATCCCCTTCGGCTTCCCGGTTGTACCCGAGGTGTAGAGGATGTACAGGGGGTCCTCGGCGTTCAGGATCTCGGGATCGCACTCGTCAGACTGGCCGTCCACGAGGTCGTGCCACCAGATGTCGCGGCCGTCGACCATGTTCACACCCTGCCCGGTCCGATTGACCACGATCGCGTGCTCGATCGAGGGGGTCGACTCCAACGCCGTGTCGGTGTTGTCCTTGAGTGGAACGACTTTGCCGCCGCGCCAGGCGCCATCTTGGGTGATCACGGCTCGAGCCCGGGCATCGTTGATTCGGCTGGACAGGGCGTCCGAAGAGAATCCGCCGAAAACGACCGAATGGATGATCCCGAGCCGGGCACAAGCAAGCATCGCTATCGGGAGCTCCGGGACCATCCCCATGTAGATCGCCACCCGGTCTCCTTTGGAGAGGCCGAGGCTCTTCAGCCCGTTGGCGAATCGATTCACCTCGGCGGCGAGCTCGGAGTAGGTGATCGTCCTCTCGTCTCCGGGCTCCCCGATCCACTGGTAGGCGACCTGCTCGCCATGGGTGTCGAGATGGCGGTCCAGGCAGTTGTACGAGAGGTTGAGCTCCCCATCCGAGAACCACTTGTAGAAGGGCGGGTCCGAGTGGTCGAGTATCACCGTGGGCGCCTTGAACCAGGTGATCCGGTCCATCGCCTGTCTCCTCCAATGCTCCGCGAAATCCGCGGCAGCCTCCTCGTAGACGCCCGGTTGTGCGTTCGCCTGTGCAGTGAAGTCCTCAGACGGTGAGAACCTTCTTTCCTCGTGGAGCAGGTTCTCGAGAGCCTGCGACATGGCTACTCCTCTTCGTGGTGCGAGCTTCCGGAACCTACCAGCGTGCGTTCCCGCCACCACATGAGAACCCCGGTGGCGGCTGAGAGGTAGAGGACAAGGTCACCGACTCCCCGATAGATGCTCGCCTGGGCAGGTCGGGCTACATCGCTCAGAATCTCACGAGTGCCCAATCCGGTGAGGGGGCCGAGCCCACCATCCGGTTGGATCACGACCGACTTCCCCGTCACGGCGGCATGGACCACGGGGACCCGAAGCTCTGCCGCGCGCATGCGCGTCATACCGATGAACTGGTCCGAAGCCGGGGTGTAGTCGTAGGAGGCTTCGTTCGTCGCCACGACGATCAGAGTCGCACCGGCCCGGCGGTGTTGGAGGGCGTAGCGGGCAAATCCGCCTTCGAAGCTGATCACCGAGCCGAGGTCGTTTCCGGCCGCATCGGCAAAGACCAGCGGGCCGCTCCCCTTGATCATGTCGCGTGACACCTGATCCAGGACCGGGATGCGTCCGAACACCGACCTGAGAGGTATGTATTCGCCGAACGGGACAGGATGCTGCTTGTTGTATTCGCCGACGATCTCGCCCTGCGGGTTGAAGATCACGTTCGCGTTCACCCATTGGGAGTCGCTCAACGGGCGATCGCCGCCAACGAGAAACCATGCGTCGATCCGACGGGCCTGGGCCCCGATCGCCTCACGGACCTCAGGATTGAGGATCGGGTCGGCATTGGTGTCTCCGGTCGATCCCTCCGACCAGACCACCAGGTCGGCCGATCCGGGGGGGATCATCTCGGTGAGGGCGAGATGCTGGAGATATGTGCCGAGGCGCTCGTTCGGGTGGCAGTGCTCGAATGGGCAGGGCGTAGACCCCTGCACGATCGTGACCCGCGTATCCGAGTCACCCTCGGGAGAGGCCAGCAGTGGAAAGAGACCGAGGGCGTAGACGAAGGCGACCAGACCGGGCACGATCCACATTCTCCGGCGCCAATGGCCCGCCACGGCCAGAGCAAGCACCGCGGCCACCGCCACCACCAGGATCGTGAGGCCTGTGGTTCCGACGGCCGAAGCCGGAAAACGGGTTGCTCCCAGATCGGAGAGTGCGTACCCGGCCGCCCCCCACTCCAGGCCGCCAAAGGGGAAGTTGTATCGGATCAACTCCATGAATCCCCACCCACCCACGGCCATGAGGAGCCACGTCGTGACCGGACGGTCGTTGTACCGGGAGATCCACCATCCGTACGCGGCAAGGAATGACGCCTGGGCGGGTATCAGTATCAGTGCCATGGCGTCGAGGACGTACAGCCACCACATCAGCCCGCCGAAGAACCCCAGCCCGTAGACGACGCCGAGGAAGAGCCCCTGTTTGCGGGTCCGGGCACTCCGGAGACCCCGAAGGAACAGCGAGATTCCGAAGACGATCAGAATCCCGGGCCCAAAGGGCGGAAAGGCCAGGACCGACACCGCGGCGCCGACGAGAGCGAGGATGACCGCTTTCACGAGACAGAGGGTAGGAAGGGGCGGGGGCCAACGGCTGCTCGTAGAGTCGCCCCATGTGGGAAGGTGATGTTTGGGTCGCAGTCCGGGCTGCGCGTGCCGGCGCGGACATTGTGCAGACCGGCTTCTTCGAGCCTCTCGACACCGACATGAAGGGTTCCGTGAATCCCGTGACACAGGTGGATCGCGATGCCGAGATCGCGATACGCGGAATCATCACCTCTCACTTCCCCACGGATGCGATTCTCGGTGAGGAGGGCGGCGGCCAGGACTGGAGCAGAGGTCGGGTCTGGATCGTCGACCCGCTCGACGGGACGGTCAACTACGTCCATCGCATCCCACAGGTAGCCGTCTCGGTCGCCTTGTGGGACGAGGGGAAGCCGCTCGTCGGCGTCGTCGTAGATGTCGCCCGCAACGACGAGTTCGTCGCGGTTGCGGGAGAGGGAGCCTCGATGAACGGCGAAGATATTCATGTCTCCGAGACCGCGCGGATGGAAGACTCTCTGGTGGTCACCGGCTTCCCCTACGACCGGCGAGAGCAGGCGGCGGGCTACTTGGCTGTCGTCGAGGAGGTCATGAAGGTGACCCGCGGTACGCGCAGACTCGGCGCCGCCGCCCTCGACCTCGCCTGGGTCGCCAACGGGAGGTTCGACGGCTATTGGGAGCACGGTGGCGTCCACGGGATCAAGCCCTGGGACGCGGCGGCCGGACTCCTGCTGGTGACCGAAGCCGGCGGGACCGTGACCAACGAGTCTGCCGCCGAGTATCAACTCGAGGCCAGGGCATTCATCGCCAGCAATGGGAAGATCCACGAAGATCTCCGCTCGATCGTGGCGCGGACGATGCCCGACCATCTTCGGTGATGTACCACGACCACCACTTTCACCCGTTTGGCTACGCCTCGGTCGTCAACGGCCTGGAGTTGATGGACGCCCACGACATCGACGAGGTGATGTCGATGGTAGGGGCCCGAGCCCTCGAGGTGGACGGGCCCATAATCGGCCAGAGACTCAACGACGAGAGGGTCACAGAGCTGCGCCTGCCCACCGCGGCAGACATCGACGGTGTGATCAGCGAGCGGCCAGTCCTCCTCTACAGATACTGCGGCCACATCGCAGTTGCCAACAGTGCCGCCCTCGCCCTGTCAGGGATCGACAGCCAGACAGAAGACCCGAAGGGAGGATCCTTGGACCGGGATGCCACCGGACGACCCAACGGGATTCTCCGCGAGACAGCGATCAAGAAGGTGTCCCGCGCGCTCGCACCGCTGACCCCGCCACCGTCGGATCGGGACATCGTCGATGCCCTAGCCGGGCTGGCCGAGTTTGGCCTCGGCTCGATAACGGGGATCGTCTCGGTGGACGAGCCGGTGTGGTGCGGTACCGGAGACGAGTTGGAGACGCTCGTGAGGATCGCCCCCGAGCTTCCGATTGACATCGATGTCCTGGTGATCGCGAAAGATCCTGGCGCCATCGCCCGCGCAAAGGCGCAAGTCGACCGATCCGAGGGGCGGGCGCGCTTCCTGGGCTGGAAGGAGTTCTCCGACGGGAGTCTCGGGGGCCATACGGCAGCGATGCACGAGCCCTATGCCGATCATCCCTCCACGAAG
>JBFFIL010000013.1:0-13001 GCA_041556535.1 Acidimicrobiia bacterium
CACGACGGTCGCGTCCACACCTGCAGAGCGGAGAGAGTCTCTCACCTTCTCCACAGAGGTGGGTTTGCGCCCAGCGGCGCGATTCACGAGGACGAGCCACTTACTCAAGATTCCACACCTTGGGCCGCCACGACGCCCCGGTCAACCAGAGCGAGTGCCGCCCGGGCATCTGGGCCCAACTCGTTGACCCCGTCGCGTAGCTGGCGGAGGAGATCGGAGAGCTGTCGAGAAACCCTCACGAAATCACCGGGAGCCATCCCGCCCATGCTGAGATTCTCGAGATCCGCGCCCGAGGCCCATTCGAAGGCGATCCTTCCAAACCCGGGATCTGGCCTCCTCGTGTGGGAGATCCTGTGAGCCGTCTCCATCTTCGACAGATCCTCCCACAGATCCTCGATTCGGTCCCAGCGCCTTCCCAGCTCTCCGCTGGGCCAGTCGGCCGGCGAAGAGTGGTCGGAGCGAGGCTCGAATACGAAGACGGAAGCCAGCGCCGCGAGCTCGGCAGGCTCCAGACCGTGCAGATGACCTCGCTCAACCGACTCGGACAGCAGCAGGTCGAGCTCGTTGTAGAGCGTGCGGAGCCGGGATCCCCGCGCCGTCAACGCCCATCCGTCGACGTATCCCAGCTCTTCGAGAATGGCGCGAATGGACCGGAACTCCTCGAGCAGGCCGAATCCGGATCCGAGCTGCGCGCTGCGCAACCGGTCCAGTTGCCGCGAGATCCGGTTTGCTTTCCGTAGAGCGGCGACATGGGTAGCTGCGTCGGGGCACTCCGCAACAGGGTGCTGGATCAACGTGTGCACCCGCGGGACCTTGCTCGACTCCCTCGGCAAGACCCTCCGAAGTCGCCTGAGGGTCTCCTGGATGAATCTGCGGTCGCGCGGCTTGAAGGGCATGGGCAAGTCGATCCTCCCGGCCGCGACGCTCGTTTCCGGGATTTGCTTGTAACCGAGGGTCGAGACACGTCCGGAAGTCGAGAGGACCAGATACCGCGCCCCGCCGTCCTTTGACGAGAGCCGCTTGATGACCACGTATCGACCGTCTCGCGAGCCACCATCGACGTCGATGACGATTCCGCTGTTGAGCAATGCGCCTATTCCAGATCTGCGACGGTCCGGCGGCGCCGCCTCGATCGCGGCGAGATACTCCGAGACGCTTCCTCGCTCGCATCGTGCCTGCGCCTGTTCAAGAGAGAGTTGATGCTCGAGCGCCGCGACTCGCCCGGCTGCCTCTTCGCTGTCTCCAACACGTTGGAATGAGGCAAATGATGCCTCCAACAACTCTTCGGCTTCACCCTCCCGGTAATTGGCGACGAGGTTCGCGGTCATGTTGTAAGTAGGCCTGAAACTGGATCGGAGCTCGTGGGAGCCAACGTCTGCGATCTCGATCACATCGGAGAACTTCACGAAAGGTGAGTGCAAGACGATTCCAAACCCCTCGACGTCTATCCCCCGCCGGCCGGCGCGCCCGGTGAGCTGCGTGTAGTCGCCGGGACGGAGGGGCTCGTGACTCTCGCCGTTGAACTTCGAGAGATTCTCGATGACGACCGAACGAGCCGACATGTTTATCCCGAGGGCGAGCGTCTCGGTTGCGAACACGGCCTTGACCAATCCGAGAGCGAACAGCTCCTCGACGGTCTCCTTGAACGCAGGAACCATCCCTGCGTGGTGTGCCGCCACTCCGGCTTCGAGGCCGGCCACGAACCGGTCGTAGCCCAACACGCCAAGATCGTCATCGCGCAGGTGGGCCGTTCTCTCTTCGGCCACGCGACGGATCGAGCTTCTCTCGTCGGCGGTCGTGAGAACGACGCCTGCGTCCAGGAGGCGGTGTGCGGCCGAGTCACAACCGGCGCGGGAGAAGATGAAGTAGATCGCTGGGAGCATCTTCTCTGAGGCGAGACGCTCGATCACCTCGGTGCGGTTCGGTGTCTTGAAGCGACGTCGCCGCCCCCTTTCGATGCCCAGCATGTGCTCGACCCTGGGGTTTGGCCTCCGTCTGCCGTCCCTCACGACGAAGGTGGGCAGCAGGTGGAGGTCCCTCGACCCCGTTTTGTCCTTGACCATGTACATGGACTCGAGTGGCACGGGGCGCTTCTCCGCCGTTATCAGCGCAGTGGAGCCTCTTCGTGTGCCTATCCACTCGGCAAACTCGGCGTTGTTCGAGATGGTCGCTGACAAGCTGACGAGCTTGATTCTTTGCGGGGTGTGGATGATGACCTCCTCCCAGACGGCGCCTCTGGTGCGGTCCTGGAGGTAGTGGACCTCGTCGAGCACCACGATCTCGACGTCATCGAGCTGAGAGCTGGTCGCGTAGACCATGTTCCGCAGCACCTCGGTCGTCATCACGACGATGGGGGCGTCACCGTTGACCACGTTGTCACCCGTCAACAGCCCTACTCGATCAGACCCATGCACCTCGATGAGGTCGCCGAACTTCTGATTGGAGAGAGCCTTTATCGGCGTCGTGTAGAAGGCACGCTTTCCCGACTCGAGTGCCAGATGGATGGCGGCCTCTGCCACCAGCGTCTTGCCCGAACCCGTCGGTGCTGTGACCACGACCGACCGACCGTCGAGCACGGCCTGGGCTGCCTTGACCTGGAATGGATCGGGTTGAAAGGAAACCTGGGCCCAGAACCCGGCCAGCGGGTCGGTCACTTCTTGAGCACCAGACGTATCAGCCAGTAGGTGACTTCGTACATGAGGTACAACGGCACTGCGAGGATCATGAGGTTGAAGATGTCTCCAGTCGGCGTTATCGCCGCTGCTGCAACGACAACCGCCAGCACCGCCCAGCGCCGGCCGAGCGCCAGTTTCTCCGAGGAGACGATCCCGGCTGCGCCGGCCGCGAACAGGAAGACCGGGTACAGGAAAGCCAGGCCGAACGCGAGCAGGAACCTGAGTGTGAACGAGTAGTAATCACCAAGACGGAGGTTGTTCTCTACCTCCGGAAAGACCCCCAACAGGAAGTCGAGGCCCCTGGGAAGGACCGTGTAGCCGAACAGAACCCCGCCGACGAACAGCACCACCAGAGCGGCCACTATCGGGATCGCCCACCTCTTCTCGCGTTTGGTGAGAGCCGGGTTGACAAACGCCCATATCTGGTAGAGGACGACCGGGCTGGCGATCACGAACCCGCCGAAGAGCGCTATACGCATCAGAACGCCCCACTCCTCCGTGACTGTGAGGGCTTGGAGATTGAAGTCGGTGGCCGTTTGATTGAATGGGCCCTCGAGTATCTCGCGCAGCGAGCCGGAAAATGCGAACGCCACCACTCCGCCGGCGATCACCGCCAGGAATGACTTGAAGATCCTCCATCGAAGCTCTTCGAGATGGGCCAGGATCGACTGGCGGTCGGTCACTCGAGTTCCTCGGTGTCGTCGGGTGCCACTCCCTCGATTTCGTCGAGGTCCGCCATTGCGTCCTCAGGAGTCGGCCCCGACACCGGCTTTGGCCCCTTCCAGTCGTATCGAGCGGGGTTGGCTTCCCTCAAATCGCCTTCGATCTCCTTCAAAGGGGCTTTCAGCTCGTCCAGTGGCTGTTTGAGCTGGGCAACCTCGCTCTCGAGGCCCTTGGTGATCTCGCGGGCGGAGGCTCTCAACTCGGCGGTCCACTGACCGAGTTTCCTTGCGATCTCGGGGAGACGGCGCGGCCCGAGGACAATCAGCGCCAGGAGAAGGATGAGAATGAGCTCTCCGCCCTGAATCATTGGGCGATGCTATAGCGAAGGCTCACAACATCGAAGGTGACGATGCCGTACGCGTCGTCACCTTCGATTCGAGGAGCACCGTGCCGCCTTGGGGTGCCCGTCTTTTGTCAGCCGGCCAGCAAGCGGAGCGGGTCTGGCTCCGTCTCGAGGGCGGCAACAAAGTCTTCGATCTCTGATTCGCTTATCGGGGACGTGTTGATGACCTCGAACGAAACCCCCGTAGCCAGAAGGACACTCACCACGCGCGAGTTGGCGGGCCGGCTCTGCCGTCCGGTGCAAGTCGGGCAAGTGAAGAAGTAGTCACCCTCCTTGCCCCCCGGGTGCAGTTCCAGCGATACATCGTTGGGGGTGAGGTGGATGTCGCCACACGTGGCACATGTGGTCTTTATCGTGGTCATCTCTGGTCTCCGGTCGCCCATCACGTATCGAGTGATCGGCACCCGGAAGGGAGGACTGAAGCCCAGTTGATAGGTCTATAGACCTCTATTGGTGTTTGGCCAGGATCTGCTTGCCCAATTCGGCCACACGTGCTGCGACTTCATCACCTTTCAGAAGCTTGGCGTCAGCTCCCAGCCGGAGAAGAAGGCGGGCCGGGACCTCTGCGTCGGGAGAGGAGAACTTGACCGTCGTGGTCGTGGAGCCCTCGGCGAGAATCTCGACCGGGTAGTACTCCAACACCCAGCGTGCGGCCGAATTCAGCGAGATCTCAGACACCACATCGTCATCGGAGGAGCTGTAACCGACACCCGGCTCCGGGACGTTCTCAGGACGCTCGAATGGCTCACTCGTGACCTCCAATTCCTTGATCCGGTCGACCCGGAAAGTCCGCTCGGCGCGGACCAGGCGGCAGTAGCCGGTCAAATACCACCTTCCAAGGGCAGTGAACACCGACCAGGGCTCGACGTCACGTTGGGTGACCTCCTCCTTGCCCACCGACCGGTAGACGATCGAGATCACGAATTGGTCGGAGGCTGCTTGGCGCAGGGCGCCGACCCGGGCGCTCTCGTCGAGCACATCGACGGTGAGGGTGCTGTCGGCATCCTGGAGAATCGACCGACTCAGCTTGTCCACGGCCCGCGACAGGGCCGGACTCCCCTGCCCTGAAGCGGCCACGGTCATGCCGGACGCCAGGAGCCCGAGGGCCTCGGTGGGAGTGAGGCGAGGGGCGTTGGAGAAGTACCCTGCCGCATCGATCACGACCTCGTCTTGGTCGATGAAGGCCTCCATCAGGTCTCCAGGCCCGTAGCCGGGAAGTCCGCAGACGAACACCGTGTCGAGGTCGCGGGTCAATTGCCCGATCGTGTAGCCAAATCGATCGAGTATCTCATCGACCGTCACCGACCCCTTCTCCAGAACGTAGGGGATCAGGGCGAGGATGCGCGAGAGCCTCGAGACCGTCCGAACGCTCGTCATGGAAGCCCCGCCAATGCCTCGGACACGCGTCGCGCGACATCGGCTCTCAGCTCTTCAGGGCCGAGAACTTCGGCTCCGGCACCGAAACTGAGTATCCAACCGATGAAGGCATCTCGATTGGCCACCGGGACGCGAGTGACAAGATCCGAGTCGGGCTCAGGTAGGCGAAGGGTCCGGGCAGCCCACCACGCAACATCCGCGTCGAACCGAACCTCGGCATCCACCCTTTCGCCCTCACCCGTCTCCCACGGGTGATCCGTCATGACCGACCGGACGTCGAAGCCCTTCGGCTTGGTGAAGGCCCCAGGCTCCTCACCGACTTCGAGACCCTCCATCCGGTCGACTCGGTAGAGGCGCTGGCCGTCGTCGGTCCCTGCCACCAGGTACCAGTGTCCGCGGCGGTGGGCCATGCCGTACGGATCGCCTGACCTTCGTCGCCCCCTATAGGAGAAGCCGATGCTGCGTTGCTCGGTGATGGCACCGAACAACGCTCCGAGCACATCCCCCTCTGCACCGAGATCAGCCCCGAGTGGCTCCAAGCCGACCCCCCGCTCGACTCCCCCCAGCTTGTGGAGTGCCTCGACACCGGCATGCGACCCGCCGAGTCGAACGATTCTCGCCGCCACCGAGAGAGCAGCGCGCTCTTCTTCGGTGAGTCCCGGGTCCGGAAGTGCGTATTCGTCTGGATCGACGACGTAGCCGAAGTCGACCTCCCAGGCGTCCATGGCCTCCCGACGTATCGGGACTCCGAGTCGTCTGAGCACGTCCTTGTCCCTCTCGAACATCCGATGAAAGGCCTCGTCGGTCTGTTCGCCGTAGCCGGCCACCGTTTGGCGCACATCGTCGGCTGTCACCGGGCGCGGTGACTCGAGGAGGAAGATCAGCAGATTGAGAGTGCGCTCTACTACCGACTGCATGATGAGGTACCTAGCACCTCACAGGCTTTCGATCAGTTTCTCAACCCTCTCGTCGTGTGCCTTGAAAGGGTCCTTGCACATCACCGTCCGCTGGGCCTGGTCGTTCAGCTTCAAATGGACCCAATCGACCGTGAAGTCGCGCTTCTTCGCCTTTGCGGCCTTGATGAATGAGCCTCGCAGGCGCGCCCGGGTCGTCTCGGGCGGCTTGATGACAGCCTCGGCGATCTTCTCGTCGGTGACGACACGATCCGCTAGATCTCGCCCCTCGAGCATGTAGTAGAGGCCCCTCGACCGGTCGACGTCGTGGTACGCGAGATCCATCATCGCGATCTTCGGGTCTGACATCGGCAGCTGCCGTGTCGCCGCGTATCGATCGAGGAGCTTGTGTTTCATCACCCAGTCGACCTCGCGATCGAGTGTGAGCGGATCCTTCTCGAGCCCGGTGAGCAAGTGCTCCCAGCGGTCGACGGCCCGTTGAACCTGAGGTGGGAAGCCGGGGCTGCGCGAGAACCTCATCACGCGGTCGAGGTACTCCCACTGGATGTCCAGCGCGCTCAATTCCCTCCCGTTTGCGAGCTTGATCTTCCTGGTGCAGGTGACGTCATGGGACACCTCTCTGATCGCTCGGATCGGGTTCTCCAGGGTCAGGTCCCGGAATACGACTTCGCGCTCGATCATCTGGAGTAGGGCCACCATCGTGCCGACCTTCACGAACGTGGCGTACTCGCTCATGTTCGAGTCGCCAGCAATCACGTGGAGGCGTCGGTAGCGCTCGGCATCAGCGTGGGGCTCGTCTCGAGTGTTGATGATGGGACGAGAGCGGGTGGTCGCCGAGGAAACACCCTCCCAGATGTGATCGGCCCTCTGTGCGATGGAGAAGGCAGTGCCCCTCGGGGTCTGGGTCAGCTTCCCTGCACCGAGGAATATCTGGCGGGTGACGAGGAAGGGGATGAGGACGTCAACGGTTCGATGGAAGTCCTTGTGTCGGCTGACCAGATAGTTCTCGTGGCACCCGTACGAGTTCCCGGCGCTGTCGGTGTTGTTCTTGAAGACGAAGATCTCGCCCCTGATCCCCTCTTCTTCGAGCCGCTCCTCTGCACCCTTGACCAGCCCCTCGAGGATCCTCTCCCCCGCCTTGTCATGGGCAACCACATCCTCGAGGTCATCACACTCTGGGGTGGCGAATTCTGGGTGGGATCCCACGTCGAGGTACAGCCGGGCCCCGTTCTCCAGGAACACGTTGGATGAACGCCCCCAAGACACGACTCGCCGGAACAGGTAGCGGGCAACCTCGTCCGGGCTGAGCCGGCGCTGGCCACGAAGCGTGCACGTGACCCCGTATTCGTTCTCGAGCCCGAAGATGCGACGATCCATCGCCCCAGGCTAAACCCGAGTTGGCTTCAGTAGGGCGACCCCGATGGCGTCGCAGACCCGGTCAGTCCCATGCGGGGAAGGCCAAGTCCTCGTCTCGTCACCCGGGCCGAGGCACGCTGACTAGCTCGTCTGGCGGTGCTAGGCCTGGGCCAGCTCCTCGACGTCGAGACGGCGGAACGACCGTCTTCCGTTGGACACGTCCAACACTGCGGCCTCCCAGCCTTCGGACTCTCGGCCCTCGACTCCCTGAAACGCCTCGGCTCCGGCCTGGAAGGCCTCCTGAAGGGTCATCCCTTCCCGCCACAGGGCACCGATCGCCTCGGAGAGCTGCTCCGCCTTGCCGCCGATGGCTACGTAGTTTCTCTCATCGAAGAGGGTTCCGTCGTAAGTGACGCGGAAGAGCCTGTGCTCGCTCCCGTCGTCAGAGAGCTCGGCGAGGAGCACCTCGACCTCGAAGGGCTTTGGATCCCGGGTGAAGATCATGCCGAGAGTCTGGGCGAACGCCGTTGCAAGACCCATCGCTGTCACGTCCTCTCGCGAGTAGAGGTATCCCATGAGGTCCGCCTGTCGAATCCCTGCCTTGCGGAGAGTCTCGAATTCGTTGTACTTCCCGACACCGGCGAAGGCGATGCGGTCGTACATCTCGGAGATCTTGTGGAGCGCTGTCGACGGATTCTCGGCCAGCAGAAGAACCCCGTCTGAGTAGTCGACCGCGACGATCGATCGGCCGCGTGCAATCCCCTTGCGTGCAAACTCCGCCTTGTCTCGGACCAGTTGCTCTGGAGCGACGTAGAAGGGAATCGTCATCGTATTTTCTCCATCGCGGCCTGGGCGATCGGAAGAATCAGGTCGTCTTCGATCTCCTCGACGCCTCCGGCATTGATCCGAACGACGTTTGGCAGGATTCCCCTCATCAAGTCGGGCCCTCCTGTAGCGGTGTCCTCCTGGGCAGCGGCCACCAAGGCTTCAACCGCCATCTGGGCCGCCTCGTCTCCCGTCAGGTCCTCGCGGTAGACCGTACGCAGATAAGACCGCGCCAGCCGTGAACCAGAGCCCGTGCTCCCGAAGTCGATCTCGTCGTATCGGCCCCCCACGACGTCGAATGTGTAGACCCTGCCTGTGTCGTCCTTCTCGTCGTACCCGGCGAAGAGGGGAACGACGACGAGACCCTGGAATGCCATCGGGAGCTGGCTCCTGACCAGGCGAGCGAGAAACGAGGCCTTGCCCTCGAGTGAAAGGCCGATTCCCTCGATCTTCTCGTAATGCTCCAACTCGACCTGGAAGAGACGGACCATGTCGATCGCAAGGCCGGCTGTGCCCGCAATCGCCACCGCAGAGAAGCGATCTGCCGGAAAGACCTTTCGGATACGCCGGTGAGCAACGAGGTTTCCCTCAGTCGCACGACGGTCACCGGCCATGACCACACCCTGGGCGTGACGAAGGGCGAGAACGGTCGTCCCTTCCGGAACGGTCAGTGGGTTGACGCCCTCGGGCACTTCTATGGCAGGTCCTACGCCGACAAAGTCCAGAAGATCGGTGAAACTAGACCCTGGGATAGGAGCCTCCAGAGGCAGGGGTCCAATCGGTCGGTCGATCACTGGCCGCCCTTCTGGACATAGTTCTTGACGAACTCCTCAGCGTTCTCCTCGAGCACCTCGTCGATCTCGTCGAGCAGGTCGTCGAGAGCCTCCATGTCCGCTTCGGAGTGGACCGTCGCATCGACTTCCTGGCTTGCCTCTTCTTCACTCTTGCCGGAAGCCTTTGAGCGGTCACGATCTGACATGTGAAATCATCCTCCTAGGCGGCTCAGTAGGTCGGCCGCGTCCTCGGCATCGTCGATGATGGCTTGGACCCTCGCAGCGTCGCCGCGCAAGGGCTCCATCATAGGAACCCGCTTGAGATGTGACTCGCCCACGTCGAACACGAGAGAATCCCAGTTGGCGGCGACCAGCGACCCGGGGAATGCGGACACACATCGACCACGGAAGTAGGCGCGTGTCCGCTCGGGAGGGTCCACGGCCGCCTTCTCGAGCTCTTGGTCGTCGAAGAGACGACGCATCGAGCCCCGCGCCGCGAGACGGTTGTACAGACCCTTTGTGGGATCGACATCGTGGTATTGCAGATCGAAGGCTCTCAGCTTCGGCGCAGACCAGTCCAGGGAGTCTCGATCCACGTATCCGTCAAGCAGGCGCTTCTTCGCTACCCAGTCGAGCGTGTCGGCGAGCTTCATCGGATCGGAATCGAGAAGAGAGAGGGTTCTCTCCCACTCGTCGATGACTCTCTGCCAGACCGGGTCGTCCAACTCCTTCTCGACGTACTTGGACAGCCATTCCAGATAACGCGTCTGGATCTCCAATGCGGTAGCCGTACCTCCCCCGTCCAACTCGATGGGGCGGCGGAGCGAGACGTCGTGGCTCACTCGCCAGCAAGATTCGACCGGGTCGGAGAGGTCGAGAGGATCGGGGATCGCGCCGTCTTCGAGTGCCGCCAGGACGAGAGCAGTCGTCCCGAGTTTCAGGAAGTTCTGAATCTCCGAGAGGTTGGCGTCTCCGATGATGACGTGGAGCCGGCGGTACTTCGACGGGTCACCGTGCGGCTCATCGCGGGTGTTGATGATCGGTCGCTTGAGCGTCGTCTCGAGTCCGACCTCCTCCTCGAAGAAGTCGGCTCTCTGGGTCACCTGGTAGTCCACTGGTGGTCGGTCGTTCTCCCTTCCCACCTTGCCTGCGCCGGTGAACACCTGTCTCGTGACGAGAAAGGTCATGGCGTAGCGGATGACGTCGCCGAATGGTGTCTCCCGGGCGAGGAGGTAGTTCTCGTGCGCCCCGTAGGAGTTTCCCTTGCCGTCTGAGTTGTTCTTGTATAGCGAGATTCGACGGCCCGAGGACTCGCTGGCGACCCTGGCCGCGGCAGCCATGATCCGCTCCCCCGCCTTGTCGTACAGGGCTGCCTCGAGCGGGTCGTACGACTCGGGAGCGGAGTACTCGGGATGGGCGTGATCAACGTAGAGCCGTGCCCCGTTTGCCAGCACCGAGTTGACCACCGCACCCTCGGGGTCGATCAAGCCGTATGTGTCGTGCCCGAACCCACGGGCGTCCCTTCCGGGCGACTCCTCCTCGTAGGACCACTGAACCTTGACCCTTTCACCGGGATAGGAATTCACGACCAGTGAGGATGCGACGGCTGGGTTGAAGCCGGGATCGCCCCGCACGACGATTCCATACTCGGTCTCGGTCCCGAGCACTTTGTGCAGGGCCATTACAAGTACTGCCCGCCGGACACCTTCTCGATGAGACGGCTCTCCGAGTCCCCTCCCACCAGGGTCCGCACGTAGACGATCCTCTCGCCCTTCTTACCGGAGATCTTGGCCCAGTCGTCGGGATTGGTGGTGTTTGGGAGATCTTCGTGCTCGCGGAATTCCTGGGTGATGGCGGCTCTCAGATCTGACTTGCGCACTCCCGATGTGCCATCGGCGATCTGCCTCTTTATGGCGTCCTTCTTGCCGCGTCGAACGATGTTCTCGATCATCGCCCCCGACGAGAAGTCCTTGAAGTAGAGCGTTTCACGGTCGCCGTTGGCATAGGTCACTTCGAGGAACTCGTTTTCCTCTGACTCTGCGTACATTTCCTCGACCGTTTCTTCGATCATCGCCTCGATGTGTGTGGCCGGATCGCCACCATGAGCCGCCAGTTCGGCCTCATCGAGTGGAATCTCGTCACTCAGGTAGATGCGGAAGATCTCTTTCGCGGCATCCTTGTTGGGTCGGCTGATCCTGATCTTCACGTCGAGACGACCCGGCCGGAGTATGGCGGGGTCGATCAGTTCCTCCCGGTTGGAGGCACCGATGACGACGACATTCTTGAGAGACTCAACCCCGTCGAGCTCGGACAGGAGTTGGGGCACGATCGTCGACTCGACGTCCGAGCTGATCCCTGTGCCCCGGGTCCGGAACAACGAGTCCATCTCATCGAAGAAGACGATGATGGGGACCCCTTCCTCTGACTTCTCCTTGGCGCGCTGGAAGATCAGCCGGATCTGACGCTCGGTCTCGCCGACCCACTTGTTGAGCAGCTCTGGGCCCTTGATGTTGAGGAAGTACGACCGAACGTCCGGGTTTCCGGTGCGCTCCGACACCTTTTGGGCGAGGCTGTTCGCAACGGCCTTTGCGATGAGTGTCTTCCCGCATCCGGGAGGCCCGTACAACAGGATCCCCTTAGGTGGATCCAACTCGTATTCCTTGAAGAGGTCGCGATGCATGTACGGCAATTCGACCGTGTCGCGTATCTGCTCGATCTGGTCTGCGAGGCCCCCCACATCGCTATAGGTGATGTCGGGGACCTCTTCGAGAACCAATTCCTCGACCTCGGGCCGCTCCATCTTCTCGAGGATCAGGCTCGTCTTTGGGTCGAGTCGCACGTAGTCGCCGGCCCGCAGGTATGTCTCGGCCATCACCTCTGAGCGTTGGAGGACTCTCTCCTCGTCACCGTGTGCGATGACGACGACCCGGCCGTCGGACATTGTCTCCCTGACCCTCAGCACTTCTCCTGACGCTTCGAAGTGGCGCACATCGATGACGTTGAATGCCTCGTTGAGCAGAACCTCCTGGCCCACTTGAAGCTTCTTCACCTCGACACTGGGTTGTGCGGCGACTCGAAGCTTCCGGTTGCCGGTGAGGATGTCCACCGTCCCGTCGCTGTTGATCTGCAGGACGGTGCCGAAGTTGTTAGGCGGAGAGGTGAGCTTCTCCACCTCTTCTCTCAAGACCCCGAGCTGCTCCCTCGACTCTTCGAGGAGTTGGGCGAGCTTGTCGTTCTGCGCTGCGGCGCGGTCGAGTCGCTCCCGAGCACGATTCAGGTCGGCCTCGAGCTCGTCGACGCGCCCGGGAGCCTCGCGAACGCGGCGGCGCAGGATTGCGACCTCCTCTTCGAGGGCGGTCACCACGCTTCGCAGTCGAGCAGCTTCGCTGTTTTCTGCTTCCACCGGGCTTCTCCTGGGTTTCTGACGACTGCGATCAGTATACGAACGACCCTAACTAGCGGTGCACCAATGGGGGCTGGGGCGGCTCTCCTCCGTCAGACCCTCTTTTCGGATAGAGGGTCGGCGGGGAGGACCCTGCGCATGAAGACCAGGAATCCCGTGTGGCCGACCATGGAGTGCTCCGGACGGACGGACCGTCCGTCGACAGTCCAGTCCCTGAACAGGAACTCCTTGACCTCGATCTCGGCGAACCCGCCTGTGGCGCGAGCCTCATCGACCGTCCGCTGAACCTGAGGAACCGTTGGAAGATAGGCGGTGAGGACGCCACCCGGGGGTTGGTGGCTCGCCGCGGCGGAGATCGTGTGCCATGGCTCAGGGACATCGAGCACGATTCGCTCAGGGCCCAGGCCGGCGACGAAGTCGGACACGTCACCCTCGACCAACTCGACGTTCCCCGGCATCTCCCCGTACCACCGCTGAATGGTCTTTCGAGCATGCGCCAGGTGATCGTCCCGGCGCTCGACGGACACCACGCGCCCGGATGGGCCCACCGCGCGGGACAGGCCCAGTGTCAAGGCGCCCGATCCGGTGCCGGCCTCCAAGACCGTCATGCCG
>JBFFIL010000014.1:0-12803 GCA_041556535.1 Acidimicrobiia bacterium
ACGAGTACCAGGACACGAACCGGGCTCAGTACATGCTCGTGCAGCAGCTGACTGCGTCCCACCGCAACCTGTGCGTGGTGGGCGACTCGGACCAGTCGATCTACAAATTACGCGGAGCTGACATACGAAACATCACCGACTTCGAGAAGGACTATCCCGACGCTCGCGTTGTGATCCTCGACCAGAACTACCGATCGACCGAGACCATCCTCGAGGCCGCCAACTCCGTTATCGCCAACAACACGAAGAGGACGCCAAAACATCTCTGGTCGGACCGGGGCCAGGGCGTGCCGATACTGCGGTACGAAGCCGAGGACGAGCACGACGAAGCGGGTTTCGTCGTCGACGAGGTCGAGCGTCTGAAGGCCGAGGGTTACAACCTCGCCGACATGGCGGTCTTCTACCGGACCAACGCAATGTCCCGTGTCGTCGAAGATGTCTTCGTTCGGCGCGGCGTTCCCTACACGGTGGTCGGCTCGGTCAAGTTCTACGACCGCAAAGAGATAAAAGACGCCGTCGCCTATCTCAGGGCGACCGTCAACCCTGCAGACGAAGTGTCGGTCAAGCGGATTCTGAATGAGCCAAAGCGCGGGATCGGCGCAACGTCGGTTGCTTACCTCGACCGGTTTGTCCAGTCACGGGGGATCACATTCTTCGAGGGGCTGGAGCTTGCCGGCGAGGTCGGGCAGTTGACGGTCCGGGCACAGAAGTCGATCCTCGAATTCGTGTCTCTGATGCGCCTTTTGAGGTCGAGGGTCGCCGATGGCGGAGTGGAAGCTGGAATTCAGGCGGTTCTCGACGACACCGGGATGCTTGCCACGCTCGAAATGGAGAAGACCATCGAGGCCATGGGCCGTGTCGAGAACCTGCGGGAGCTGGTCGGTGTGGCTGCGGAGTTCGAGAGTGCCAGTGAAGGGGCGGTCATCGGTGACGAGGAGTTCGACGCACTCGACAACACACGGCGGCTCGAGATCTTCCTCGAGTCGACCGCTCTCGTCTCCGACGTCGACGAGTGGGATGAGGGTGCGGGCGCCGTGACCCTCATGACCCTTCACACAGCGAAGGGCCTCGAGTTCCCAGCCGTCTTCATCCTCGGTCTGGAAGACGGGGTCTTCCCCCACATGCGCTCCCTTGGCGATCCGGAGGAGCTCGAGGAAGAGCGGAGGCTGGCGTATGTCGGGATCACGCGGGCCAAGGACAAGCTGTTTCTCTCGTCCGCGTGGAACCGAATGCTCTTCGGTGGCTCGTCGTACAACCCGCCTTCCCGTTTCTTCTCTGAGATCCCCGAGGGCCTGGTCGAGAAGGCAGGCAAACGGAAGAGACGTAGTCCGGTCGACAGGGCAGCCGCGAGAGGTCCGACGACTTCGGTTTCAGCCGATCAAGTCGGGCCAGGCGATCGGGTGCGCCACCAGAAGTGGGGCCTGGGGACCATTCGGGAGATCGTGGGAGAAGGCGACCGCGCCGAAGCCGAGGTGATGTTCGACACCCAGGGGAAAAAGCGCCTCCTGCTGGCTTGGGCGCCGCTCGAAAAGGCCTGAGCCGGGAACGTCAGGCGGACTCGACTCCCTGGAGAAGGTCGAGCCAGCTGGTCGTGAACTTCCTGACCCCATCTCGCTCGAGAGTCCCGACCACATCGTCGTAGTCGACACCCACCGCGTCGAGTCTCTCCAGCATCGATGCCGCCTCCTCGACGTCGAGTTCATCGAACGCCGCAGGAGCAGGGTTGCCGTGGTCCTGATAGGCGGCGAGCGTCGCAATGGGCATCGTGTTGATCGTGTTGGCCGCGACCAGCCCCTCGACGTAGAGAAGGTCGTCGTACTCGGGGTTCTTGGTCGACGTTGAGGCCCACAGAGGCTTCTGGGGGCGAGCCCCGTGGGCCGCCAGTGCGCCGAATCGAGACGAAGCGAACTCGTCGATGAAGTGGCCATAAGCCACCCTCGCGTTGGCCACGGCCATCTTGCCCATCAGCTCCTTGGCCGCATCCCCACCGATGGCGCCAAGCCTCTGGTCCGTCTCCGTGTCGAACCGGGAGACGAAGAACGAGGCCACCGAGGCCACGCCGGTCAAACTGCCCCCAGCCTCGTGATAGTGCTCCAAACCGGACAAGTAGGCGTCGATCACCTCGAGATAGCGGGTGAGAGAGAAGATGAGGGTGACGTTGACCGAGATGCCCTCTCCGATGAGCCTTCGAATCGCGGGAAGACCCTCGGGTGTGGCCGGCACTTTCACCAAGAGGTTCGGGCGATCGATCTGCTTCACCCAATCCCGCCCTTCCGCGACGGTCGCGTCCGTTTCCGCGGCGAGGGTGGGCGACACTTCCACCGAAACGAACCCGTCCCTACCGGCCGTGTCCTCATAGATCGGTGCAAGCACGTCGCAGGCGCGGGTGATGTCTGTGGCAATGAGGCTCTTGACGACTTCCTCGGTGGCGGCTCCCGCCGACCTCAGGTCGTTGAGCTGTTCGGTGTAGTCGTCGGAGCCGACGATCGCGCCTGCGAAGATCGTGGGGTTGGAGGTGACTCCGGTCACGGCGTCGAGATCGACGAGACGGGCGAGCTCTCCCGAGTCGAGCATCCCGCGTGAGATCTGGTCGGACCAGACACTGACTCCCGCTGCCTTCAGACCGTGAAGATTGGAACTGGTCATGGAGCGCAGGGTAGGGGAGCGCTTGCCTCTGATTTCGATCCGGCAACGCGCTCACTCATCGTCGAAGGGAAACAATCTGAAATGGCGGCCGTCGAGACCGCGGATAGCCCTGAAGCGCTGGCTGTCCAGCGTCAGGATCTCGTTGGTCTGATAACGCCTGGATAGCACGACCAGGGACGCGTCGGTCAGGCTCAGGGCAAGGTCGCCGTAGGAGGAACGGACATCCATAGCGGCTTCGATGTCGGCCCAGTCGAGAGATGCCAGCTCGAACCCAGAGACGCCGATGTGGCGCAATGCAGCCACCGCATCCGGGACGGACACCTTTGCTGAGACGACGCTGTCCAGCTCGGCCAGGACGAACGGCGATACGACGGCCAGGGGCGCGTTTGAGATGAGGTCGGCACAGCGCTCGGATTCCGGTTGGTCACCCCATAGAGCGGCCACCAGGGCGCTCGTGTCGCAGATCACCGAGTCTCGGCGTCCCCGAGGATTGCGTCGACGCGCCCGGCGAGATCGAATCCGAGAGGGTCTTCGAACAGGGGGAACTCCCGAGTCTGGTGCTGTTCGGCGGCCAGCGCGTCCCGCACGGCTTCACGGATCACCTCGGCCTCGGTCACTCTGCGTCGGGCTGCCTCTCTCTCGATTGCCCTCTTCATGTCTTCGGGCAGATAGACGGTGGTCCTCTTCACGCCATACATGATGCCATATGTTGTGCCGACGTTTGGGGAACGGACGACTCGGTGGCGAGGAGTCAATGCGCGCGTGGTCAACTACCCTGCCCGCCGGTCATGCCGCGACGCATCCTCATCGCCAAGCCGGGTCTGGACGGTCACGATCGTGGCGCCAAGGTGATCGCGCGCACCTTGCGTGATGCAGGCTTCGAGGTCATCTACTCGGGTCTGCACCAGACTCCCTCCCAGATTGCCGAGACCGCTGTACACGAAGACGTGGACGGCGTAGGCCTGTCGTCACTCTCGGGCGCACACAACACCTTGTTCCCCCAGGTGGTCGAGGAGCTGGCGGCTAGAGACTCTTCTGACATCGTCGTCTTCGGTGGTGGGGTCATCCCGGACGGGGATGTCGAGTCACTCACTGAAGCGGGGGTGGCTGTGATCTTCACCCCGGGGACGCCGCTCGACGAGATCTCATCGTGGGTCGAGGACAATGTGCCGGCGAAGGGAGCCGCCAGTTGAAGATTCACGAGCATCAGGCCAAGCAGCTGATGGCCGCCCGCGGGATACCGGTTCCGCTGGGCAGGGTCGCCCGAACCGTCGACGAGGCTGTCGCAGCCGTTGCTCCGCTCATCGAAGAGTCCGGAAACCAGATCGTGGTGCTCAAAGCCCAGATCCACGCCGGTGGGCGAGGCAAGGGAACCTTCATCGAGCATCCCGAAGTGCATGGAGTCAATGTCATCACTGATGGGGTCGAGGGCGGCCACACCGCGGCTGCGGCCCGTGTGGGCGAGCTCGCCCGCAAGATGCTGGGAAGCACGCTTGTCACGATCCAGACCGGGGAGGAGGGAAAGACCGTTCACCGCCTCTACGTGGAGCAAGGAGTCGACATCGCCCACGAGCTCTATCTGGCAGTGCTCCTCGACCGATCCGTCTCGCGGAACGTCGTCATGGCCTCGACAGAAGGCGGCGTCGAGATCGAGAAGGTCGCTGAGGCGACACCGGAGAAGATCCTCAGAGCGGAGATCGATCCCGCCATAGGGCTGGCCCCCTTCCAGGCGCACGAATTGAGCCATGGCCTCGGCCTATCCCCGGAGGTTGCCAAGTTCTTCACCCGGTTCGTCCAGGCCCTGGCCGAGATGGCGGTTGAGCTCGACACCGACCTGGTGGAGATCAACCCGCTCGTCGTGACGGCTGATGGCCGGGTGATGGCGCTCGACGGGAAGATCGCCTTCGATGACAACGCTCTATACCGGCATCCCGATATCTCGGAGATGCACGATGAGACCGAAGTGGACCCCGCAGAGACTCTGGCGAAGAACGCGGGCCTCAGCTACGTCAAGCTCGACGGGACCATCGGGTGTCTGGTCAATGGGGCCGGTCTCGCGATGGCAACCATGGACACGATCAAACACGTCGGCGGGGAGCCGGCGAACTTCCTCGACGTCGGAGGCGGGGCTTCGGCCGACCAGGTGGCCACGGCGTTCCAGATCATCACCCGGGACCCGAACGTGAAGGGGATCTTCGTCAACATATTTGGGGGGATCATGCGCTGTGACGTGATCGCCGAGGGCATCGTGGAGGCGATTGCGGCCGTAGGCCTCGAAGTTCCATTGGTGGTCCGGCTCGAAGGGACCAACGTCGAGGAGGGCCGCCGAATCATCGAAGAGTCGGGTCTCGAGGTCGTCAACGCCGAAAGCCTCAGGGATGGAGCCGAGAAGATCCTGGAGCTGAGCAGTTGAGCATTCTCGCCGATAGGAACACCCGGGTACTGGTCCAGGGACTGGGGCGCGCAGGCCAGTTCCACACCGGCAAGGCAATCGCATACGGCACCCAGGTGGTCGGCGCAGTCCACCCCTCTAAAGCGGGTACAGCTTTTCGATTCGCTGGCGATACCGATCACTCCGGCGTGCCCGGCCGGGACGACACCTTCTCGGTCGATCTCCCCGTCTACCCGACTGTGAAGGCCGCGAAGGCCGAGAGCGGAGCCACGGCATCGGTCATCTACGTCCCCCCTCCCTTTGCAGCCGACGCCATCATGGAAGCGACTGCAGCCGGCATCGAGCTGGTCGTGGCCATCACCGAGGGGATCCCGGTCGCCGACATGGTGCGGGTCAAGCGCTACATGGAAGGCACGCCGACGAGGTTGGTGGGCCCCAACTGCCCCGGGGTGATCACGCCGGGTGAGTGCAAGATCGGGATCATGCCCGGCTACATCCATGAAAAGGGAAGGATCGGCGTCGTATCCAGATCCGGGACATTGACATACGAGGCAGTCCACCAGGTGACTCGGCTGGGGTTGGGGCAGACGACTGCGATCGGCATCGGCGGAGACCCGGTCCACGGGTTGAGCTTCGTCGATTGCCTGGAGCTCTTCGAGGCCGACCCAGAGACCGAGGGCGTCGTCATCATTGGCGAAATCGGGGGGACTGCCGAGGAGGAGGCAGCGGAGTATGTCAAGGCCTCGATGACCAAGCCCGTCGCCGCCTTCATCGCCGGCACGACAGCTCCGCCGGGCAAGCGCATGGGCCACGCCGGTGCCATCGTCTCCGGCGGGAAGGGGACTGCGGCAGCGAAGATCCACGCACTCACCGAAGCCGGTATCGCCGTGGCAGAGACCCCCTCGGACATGGGCGAGGCGATGGTTCGTGCTCTCGGCTGAGAACCTCGCGTCCATCGAGTCCGAAGGCTGGAGGCTGGCTAGAGCGGTACGTCGGGCTCCGGACCTGGAGGTTCCTCAGTATCCGGGGTGGAGCCTGACCGACCTTGCTCAGCACACCGCGTCGATTCACGCCCGGACCGTGTTGATCTACCGGACCGAGGCGGAGGAGCGAGTCTCCTCGCCCAAACTTCCCCCTGGCTCCGATCCCATCGAGTGGTACGAGGAGACTCTCGACGAGATGCTTGCGGTGCTCACCGAAGCCGATCCGCGTCTCGCCACCTGGGCTCTCGGGTCGCCACAGAACTTCGGCTTCTGGGAGAGGCGGATGGTCATCGAGACCGGAGTCCACAGGTGGGACGCGTACCGGGCCCACGGGGAGGCGGATCGACTGACGGATGTCGTCGCCGTCGCCGGCATGGACGAATTCCCCTCCATGTGGCTGCGCCACCTCGGCGCCGTCTCGCCCCTTCGTTGCGTCGCTGCCGACGTCGGGCGGTCGTGGGACCTGGGCGACGGCGAGCCTGAGGCGCAAGTCGAAGGCGCCGTTTCAGACATCTACCTGCGGCTGATGTCCCGCCCGTCGAGTTGTTCCCTCCCGGAGGACTGGTCCGCCGCCGTCGACGGCCTGACCCCAACCCCGAAACCTAAGGCTCTAGGGACCGTATACGGTCCCTAGAGCGTCTGGTATCGGTCGGGAACCCGTGGGTCAGCCTGCTCCGAGTCTGAGAACCATCGCTATCTCTGCGGCAAAGAGGAGAACGACGATCGCCGCCCCGCCCCGGACGATTCTCTTACCGGCTGCCGCAGCAGCGGCCATGTCCCCCGCCTGGCCGGCTGCCCGCGCCGCTTTCATGGATCGAACGTTGTTCCCGGTGGCGATGGCCAGGACCGCCACGAACACGCCGAGACCCACCCACACGAAGGCATGCGTCCACTCCCACTGATCCAAGACGAGCACCAGGGAAATCCCGGAGGCTGCGGTGAGCAGGCCAACGGGTGTGAAGAACCGCGTGACGGCGGCCAACGCCACCCCGATCCATGCGCCCGCGGCCGGGCCTCCGGCACTTGCCATCCGCGGCCCTATGAACCCCATGAGCAACGACCCGCCGATCCATGATGCTGCCGACAGGATGTGAATGATGAGAAGTGTGTCTTCCATAGTTCCTCTCTCGAACGCCGACTGGTGAACCTAGAGCATTCTCCCCGCTCCGAGGCGGAAGGAGGCGTCCATCTCTTTCTCCTTCCTGGAGTGCCCGACCCGGCTCACTAGAGTCACGAGCATGGACGTCTGGGTCATAGTCCTGATCGTCGCGGCTGTTCTGGGGATCTGGTTCATCACCGCGTACAACGGCCTCGTCCGGGATAGGAACCGGGTGGACAACGCCTGGGGCCAGGTCGAGGTCCAGCTTCAGCGACGCTACGACCTCATCCCCAACCTGGTGGAGACCGTCAAGGGGTACGCAGCTCACGAGCGTGAGACGTTCGAGCAGGTCACCCAGGCTCGCGCGGGTGCCCAGACGGCCCAGGGCCCTGCCGAGCAGGCGCAAGCCGAGAACTTCCTCACCCAGGCGCTACGACAACTCTTCGCTGTCGCCGAGGACTATCCCGAGCTGCGAGCATCCGAGAACTTCGCGAGCCTGCAGGACGACCTCGAGGAAACCGAGAATCGGATCGCCGTGAGCAGGCAGATCTACAACGACACCGTTCTCTCCTACAACAACAAGGTGCAGCAGGTTCCGACGAACATCGTCGCAGCCGTCACCGGGTTCGATGCCCGGGAGTTCTTTGATGCGGGCGCGGCCGCCGAGGAAGCCCCTGTCGTCGAGTTCTAAGACTCTCCCCAGGGCCTTGCTGGTGCTCGCCCTGGTAGTCGTACCCGCGCTGCCTGCCCTCGCCAAGTCGTTCTGGATGGACAGTGCCGATGTCACCGTCACAGTTGCGCCAGACGGCTCGATTGAGGTGACCGAGGTTCTCGCTTTCGACTTCGACGGGTCCTTCTCGGGTTCTTATCGCGACATTCCGCTCAGATCCGGAGAGGAGATCGACATCGTCTCGGTCGGGGATGAGTCCGGGCCGTACCGCCCCGGAGGGTGCACCCAGCTCGGTTGTTCTTCGCCACCGGGCCTATACGGGGTCGAGTACCACCACAGCTTCGCCCGAGTGGTCTGGCATCACTCGTCGTTCAACGAGGTGAGACGATTCAAGCTCGTGTACGAGATGACCGGCCTGACGGTGGCGTACGACGACGTGGTCGACGTCAATATCCGGGTCTGGGGCGACCAGTGGGCGGTGGGGCTCGATCGGCTCACTGCACGGATGATTCTGCCGGCCGGCGTCTCGGCCGGGGATGTCAGGGTCTGGGGCCATCCGATCGGGGTGGACGGGTCCACGGCCCTCGGCGACGACCAGGTGTCTCCGACCTTGGTTGCCACGAGGATCTCCGCCGAGCAGTGGGTCGAGATGAGAGTCGTTTTCCCGGCGAGCGCGTTGCCCGACACGTCGCGGGCGACCCGGGTCTCCGGCGACGGCCTGGAATCGATCCTCGACGAGGAGGCGCGTTTCGCAGAGGACGCCGAGGCGGCCGCGGCCGCCATTCGAACCGGGCTCGTCGCCGCGGTCGTGGTGGCGGTGGCGATTGTGCTGGTCCTGGGCGGCCTCGTCTACTTCAGATACGGCCGCGAGCCAAGCGTGGACTACGACCAGGACTACGAGCATCAGCCGCCCGGCGAACTGCGGCCGGCGGAGGTCGGGGCGCTGCTGACACAGGGGGCGGTCGACGAGAAGGCGTTCACCGCGACGCTGTTCGACTTGATTCGGAAGGGGGTCATCGATGCAACTCCGTCGGAGGTCACCCGGTCGACCTGGGGTGGGCTGAGGACAGAGTCGATTACCGATCTCGTCCTGGATCTCACTGGTGAGGAGGCCGAGTTGACCAATTACGAGGACTCGGTGCTGCGGGTCGTGGCCAGGGTCCTCGAGCTGGGGCCGCGCCCGCTGCACGAATTCAGAAACGGGATTCGGGAGGACGCTGCCGCCAATGCCAAGACCTATCAGGTGTTCCGTGAGCGTGTCATCGACGCGGTGCGCCGGGGCGGCCTCATCGACGATGCAGGTCGGGGCATCTCGTGGCTGGTCCGGTTCGGGCTCGTCGCCGTCATCGTCGGCTCGTTCCTGCTCCTGCCGGACTGGATGAGCGGCCGCCCAGGCGGCGCCACGATTGCGACGCTGGTGATTGCCGGAATGGTGTTCGGCGCTGTTGTCCTCTTCGTGCTGCTCAGCTTCCGGCGCGTCCGCACCAAGCGCACCGAGGAGGGGGCACTTGCGGCGGCACGCTGGGAAGCGTTCCGACGATATCTGTCCGACTTCTCCGCTCTCGAGGATGCGCCGGTCATCTCACTCGACCTGTGGGACAGATACCTCGTGTACGCCATAGCGTTCGGCGTGGCGGAGGAAGTCCTCGAGCAGGCCCGGCTCCACGCACCGCCAGAACTGGAGCAACGCTCTTCCATCTATTGGTTTGGCCATTACGGCTACTCGGGCGGTCACACGCAGAACGCATTCGCCGGAATCGAGTCGGCGCTTTCGGGAGCATTCGCCCCGCCCTCGTCTGGTGGCGGAGGGGGATTCTCGGGAGGCGGCGGAGGCGGCGGCGGCGGAGGCGGGGGAGGCTCGTGGTGAGGCGCTGGGTCATGCTTGCTCTCACGGCGCTGCTAGTGGTCTCAGTTCCCGCCTTTGCGGCGGAGCCACGCCCGTTACCCGTCTATACCGGGGCGGAGTTCAAGGCCATCTATGACTATGCGGTGGAGAACACCCTCCCCAACCTGACCTCCCTGAATGGGCGCTATTCGATCACCGGCAACGCTGAGCTCGATGACCGGATCTGGGAGATCGCCCTGAGCCGCGGGTACGTGCTGCGCCCTTCCGCGTCTGGAGAGCTCGTGTGGGCTAGTGGGGTCCAGATGCAGCCCGGTGCCGCCCGCGCGTGGGCAACACTCGAGCCCGAGGCGCGCCAGGCAGGGATGCGCTTTGTCATCTCGTCGGCATATCGGTCGCCAGAGACCCAGCGCCAATGGTTCCTGGCTCAGTTGGAGGGCACATCCGACACGGCCATCAACGCGACCCTCAACTGGTATTCGGTGCCGGGCACCTCCAAGCATCACGCCGGGTACGCCCTGGACTTCCGATACGTGGACGGCACTTTCGGCGGTTTTCGCAATACCCCTGACTACGCCTGGCTGTCGGCGGACAACTTCAACGTTCCGAAACGTCACGGCCTCATCCCGTCCTATCCCGACGACGTGGAGAATCAGGGCCCTCGGCCCGAGCCGTGGGAGTTCGTGTGGGTCGGCATCGACCTGATCCAGTGTGGGTTACCGCAGACGCTCGCCCTCGACGTGGAGGGGCCTGCGTCGGCCCTTCTCGACGAGATGGAGAGTTGTCCCGGTGGGCCCGAACCCGTAACGGTCCCGAGCTGGCTGACCCCCTAGCGGTGAACCTGGCCTTCGGTGACCGTGGCCCAAGTGAGTGCTGTTGCGGGCCGATATGCGATGTGCGCGGGCGAGGGAGCGTCCAGCACCACCAGGTCGCCTGACATCCCGGGAGCGATCGAGCCCCGATCGCCCAGACCGAGTGACTCGGCACCTCCTGCAGTTGCCGCGCGAATCGCTTGCTCGACCGTCAACCCCATCTGAACCACGGCGAGGGAGATGACGAGGTTCATCGACTCGAAGTACGAGGTGCCCGGGTTGCAGTCGCTGGCAAGAGCGACTGAGCAACCGGCTGCCAGCAGCATCGGCCCAGGGGCTTGTTGGCTCCGGAGCGAATACGAAGCGCCCGGAACCAAGACTGCGCTCACTCCGGCCGCGGCGAGGGCATCTGCATCCTCGATGGTGGCGTGATCGAGGTGGTCTGCTGAAGCAGCGCCCATCTCTGCGGCCAACAGCGCCCCTCCGCTGCGGCCCAACTGCTCGGCGTGGACCCTTGACTTCAGCCCCAATTCCCTTCCCGCGGTGAGGATGCGACGCGCCTCCTCGACCGAGAACACGCCCTCTTCGACGAAGACGTCGCAGTAGTCGGCCAGTTCGGCTGCAGCCGGGAGCATTTCCGAGATGACCAGGTCGATGTACCCGTCACGATCTGCCGAGAACTCCTCGGGTATGGAGTGGGCGCCGAGGAACGTGGTTCTGACGGTGACCGGAAGCTCGTCACCGAGTCGTCTCGCCACGCGCAGCAAGCGCAGCTCGGTCTCCAGATCCAACCCATATCCGGATTTGATCTCGAGAGTGGTGGTACCAGCCAGAAGCATTCGTCTCACCCTGGCGGACGCCAGCTCGAAGAGATCCTGTTCGGATGCTCCTCTGGTGGCTCGAACAGTGGAGAGGATCCCCCCGCCTTTGGAAGCGATCTCGGCGTATGACTCGCCCGCCATGCGACGGGCGAACTCCCCGGAGCGGTCCCCGGCGAAGACGAGGTGGGTGTGAGCGTCGACGAAACCTGGAAGGACGGCTCGTCCCTCACAATCGAGACGATCCGCATGTCCCTGGAGAGGTGTGTCGGCGGCCGGCCCGGCGTAGGTGATGCGGCCACCCTCGATTGCCACGGCGGCATCTTCCACGGGCTCGCCGACGTTGGTCGTCAGGTGGCCGATTCCGCTGATGAGGAGGTCCCTCATCAGCCGGAGCCGTGCAGGGCGCCGTCGCCGATGAGCCCGGCGACAGTCTCGATCTCGGCCGAGGGCGCCCGGTCGGAGTCGAGGGAAGGGACATGGGCGCGCACCAACTCGAGGACGCGTGCCGTCCCCGGGGCCGGTGACAGGGGTGCCCGATACTCCAGTCCCTGAACACCGCAGAGGATCTCAACGGCGAGAACGGTTCGCACGTTCTCGAGCACGGTGAGCAGCTTTACCCCCGCGCCCCAACCCATCGACACGTGATCCTCCTGGCTTCCTGAGGTGGGGATGGAGTCAACCGATGCCGGATGGGCGAGGATCTTGTTCTCCGCGACCAGGGCCGCCTGCAAGTATTGGCCGATCATGTAGCCGGACTCGATGCCCGGCCTTGCGGCTAGAAACGCGGGCAGTCCCTGGGAGCGGACCGGGTCCAGGAGGCGGTCGGTTCGGCGCTCGGAGATCGCCCCGAGCTCGGCGACTGCGATCGCGGCAAAGTCGAGGGCAAAAGCGAGGGGCTCGCCGTGGAAGTTTCCTCCCGAGAGCACTTCCCCCGTCTCGGGGAAGACGATCGGATTGTCGACCACCGCGCCGAGCTCTCTCGTGAGAATCGTCTCGAGATGGTCGATCGTGTCGGCCACCGCACCGTGGACCTGGGGGGCGCATCTCAGCGAGTAGGGATCCTGCACCGCGTGATCCAGGTCTTCGCTGTGGCTCTCCACAATGGCGGATCCCTCGAGGAGGGCGGCGATGCGAGCGGCAGACGCCATCTGGCCGGGGTGTGGCCGAAGTGCGTGTATCTCGGGCCGGAACGGCGAGCTGTGCCCGAGGAGCGCCTCCACCGATAGCGCCGCCGCAATGTCGGCGGCCTCGATGAGCCGGCGGGCGCGTTCCAGTGCGATCACCCCGAGACTCGTCATCCCCTCCGTCCCGTTGAGCAACGATATTCCCTCCTTGGCGACGAGGCTCAATGGCTCCAGCCCGGCGTCCTCGGGCGACATGATGGCCCCATCGACCTTCACCAGGCCTTCGCCGATGAGGGGGAGAGCCAGATGCGCAAAAGGCGCAAGATCGCCCGACGCTCCGACCGATCCCTTCGAGGGCACCACGGGGAGAATGTCGCGGTCGAGCATGTCGAGGAGTCTTTCGACGACGACCG
>JBFFIL010000015.1:0-12672 GCA_041556535.1 Acidimicrobiia bacterium
CGAGACAGCGGCCCTCGAGGCCGAGGAGGAATAGGAATGGCAAAGAAGACCACCGACGAGCTGCTCAGCACGTTCGAAGAGATGACGGTCCTCGAGCTCAAGGAGTTCCGTGATGCTTTCGAGGAGAGGTTCGACGTCACCGCGGCCGCACCGGTCGCCGTGGCAGCCGCCCCAGCGGCCGGAGGCGACGGCGCAGCCGCCGCCGAGGAGCAGGACGAGTTCGATGTCGTGCTAACCGACGCCGGGTCTTCCAAGATCCAGGTGATCAAGGAAGTCCGCGGGCTCACCAGCCTCGGCCTCAAGGAGGCCAAGGACCTGGTCGACGGCGCCCCGGCCGCCGGGTTGGAGGGTGTCGACAAGGAGACAGCCGAGAAGGCCAAGGGGATCATCGAGGCCGCCGGTGGAAGCGTCGAGCTGAAGTAGCTCGAGCCCTACTTGGAATGAGTTCGGGCCCCCGAAAGGGGGCCTTTACTCATTCCAGACGCTCTAGGGACCGCATGCGGTCCCTAGAGCCTTAGGTTTGGGATTGGGAGAAGTAGGCGGTGATGACCGGGGTCTCCCGTGAGCGGAGTTGGACGTTGGCGTCGAGCTTCTCCAGGTTCTGCGCGATGGCCTGAGCCGCCTCCTCGACCGGGTGCTCGGCCAGGAATCCCTTGACACCGGCCGCGACCTCGGGCTGGGAGAGTGCCGAGATGCCGTCGGCGATCCGGTGGCGGGTCATGCCTGGCATCACCTCTACCAGCTTGTCCCAGTTCTCGGCGCTCTTCGCCCAGACTGCAGGCCCGGACTTGCCCAACAGCATTCGGGCATAGACCCAGAACCCGTCCTGGGTCCGTATCTCACCGCTCAACACCTTCTCGAGAGTCATCTCGGCGAGCTCGTCCACGACGATCCCGGTGAGTGACCGGAGATAACGCACCTGATCGAGCGGGGTCTTCGCCGCCTGATAGGTCTCCCACAGGGTGTCGTATTCATCTTTGCTTCCGTGGCGGGCGTAAACGGCGAGGGCCGCCGTCGCCACCTCGGGGTCGAGGTCTTCACCGGCCAGCAAGCCGGCCACCGACTCGCGGGCCGCATCGATGGTCGTGGCATCCTGGCCCAGGTTGCCCATGGCGGCTATCAGATCGCCGCGGAGCTTCCTGTCGAGGTCGCTTTCGCCATCTCTCGGGTCCCATCCGAGCCGCTCCAGGGCCGGGCCCAGAAGGTCCCGTACCGACGCCTCGAAGGCTGGTCGCACCTCCTCGTCCAGCGCGTGGTGCTCCAGGAGGCCAAGGCCGGCCACGATGACGGACCAGATCGCCGCCTCCGTCTCCTCACCGAACTGAGCCACCAGGTCGAGGAACGACGACGATGGGACCTGACCGTTCCGGACGAACGCCATGGTGTCCGCCACCAGCGCATATCGCTCTATGTCGTCGAGGTCTGAGGCTCTTGCGAGGAGCGAGTTGAACAGGTCGTCCGAGTAGCTGGTGCGGTAGAACCCGAAGCCGCCGGCGTTCGCCGTCACCCATTCGACGTCACCGTCGACGGGAACGACCACCTCGTCGTCCTCCAGGAGGACTTTCATCTCGAACTCCTGGCCTCCCGCCGAGCCACGGAGCTGCAGCGGCACCTTCCAGATGGTCGTGTCCGACTCGTCCGGGATTGCCAGGTAGCGGCGTTGGGAGACCTTCACGCCACGGTCGGCCAGCTCGACGTCGATCTGGGGGAACCCCTTCTGGAACACCCAGGTGTCCATGATCTCACCGATCGGCCAGTCCGACGCGCTGTCGAGGCCCTCCCAGAGGTCGGTTGTGACCGTGTTGGCGTACTCGTGCTTGTGGAGATAGTTGCCGACTCCCCGGCGGAAGTTCTCCACCCCCATGAACTCTTCGATCATGTGGAGGACCGCACAGCCCTTGCCGTAGGTGATCGCGTCGAACATCTCGTCGACTTCCGCCGGCGAGTTGACCTCGAACTCGATCGTCCGAGTGCTCGCAAGCTGGTCGGTGTTCATTGCCCAGGGCACTTCGAGGTTGGCGAAGGTGAGCCACCGCTTCCACTCCGGCCGCATGGCGTCTGTCGCCTTCATCTCCATGAAACTGGCGAACGCCTCGTTGAGCCATGCGCCCTCCCACCAGGCCATCGTCACCAGGTTGCCGAACCACTGGTGGGCGATCTCGTGGCCGATGACGTCGACGCTCCGCTCCAACTCGGCTTGACTCGCTTTGTCGCCGTCGATGACCAACAGGTAGTCCCGGTAGGTGATCAGCCCGACGTTTTCCATGGCGCCTGCGGCGAAGTCGGGGATGGCGATGTGATCCAGCTTGTCGCCCGGATAGGGGATCCCGTAGTAGTCGGAGAGGTATTCGAAGCAGAAGATGGCGTTCTGCATCGCCACGTCCGTCAGGTGCAGATTCCCCCTGGGCACGATGATTCGCATCGGCGTCCCCCTCACGTCGACCGGATCGGTGGCCTCGAAGGGCCCGACGATGAAAGCGAGGAGATAGGAGGACATCTTCATCGTCTTGGCGAACGACAGCTCGAGGCGCCCGTCCTCGAGGATCTTGCGGCCGATCTCTGCCGAGTTGGAGTAGGCCTCGAGACCGTCGGCTATGACCATCGTCGTCTGGAAAGTGGCCTTGAAGTCGGGCTCGTCCCAATGCGGGAAAATCCGGCGTGCATCGGTCGACTGGCACTGTGAAGTGGCAATGACGTGCTCCACGCCGTCGGCGTCCTTGTATACCGCCTTGTAAAGACCCCGCAGTTGGTCGTTGATGATCCCGCTGTGCTCCATCTCGAGGCGGTACGAGCCTGGCTCGATAGGCGAGTCGAGTGTCAGAGTGACCCTGTGACTCTCCTCGTCGTGGGCGATCTCGGTGACCTTCGGGCCCTCGGCGAACGAGGCCGACTTGACCTCGACCTCGGCGGCGTTGAGCACGATCGAGTCGCTTGCCTCGACTATGTCCAGGTCGACGCCGACTGATCCGTTGAACGTGAGCGTTTCGAGGTCCGGCTCGAGGTGGAGTTCGTAGTGGGTGGGTATCGCGTGCCGCGGCAGCCGGTACGGGTTGTCAGTCAAGAAGGGTCCTCGCAGTCAGGGGGTTGCGGATGGTACCGATTGACGAGTCTTGCGAAAAGGCGAAGCGGTCGTACCCTCGCACCGTGACCGACCGCTCCACCGTCCTCGTCTCGGTCCACGGGCCCGATAAACCCGGCATATCCGCCGGTCTGATGGATGTCCTGGGGGAGGGCGGTGCCGAGATCTACGACATCGAGCAGATCGTGGTCAGGGGGCGTCTGACGCTGAACATCCTGGTTGGTGTGGGAGCCGAGAGAGCAACCATCAGGGATCTTCTCTTTTTCGGCTGGAACGAGGGCCTCCAACTCGAGTTCGAAGTCGTCGACCCAACGCCGACTCCGGTCAAGCCCATGTCGGTCGTCACTGTCCTTGGCGCCACGGTGGCGCCCGATGACTTCGGTGCCGTGGCCCGGGCGATCGCTGACGGTGGAGGGAATATCGAGCGCATCTTCAGACTCTCCCGATATCCAGTTATCAGCTATGAGTTGACGATTTCGGGTGGAGACCTCGGCGCGATACGCGAGAGGCTGGTGATTGCTGCCGCGGACCGCTCCATAGACGTGGCCATCCAGCCCGAGGGCCTGGAGAGGAGGGCCAAGCGCCTGGTCGTCCTCGACGTCGACTCGACCCTCATTCAGGACGAAGTCGTCAATCTCCTGGCGCGGGAAGCCGGCGTCGAAGACCAGGTGGCGCGCTTGACGGCGGCCGCCATGGCGGGAGAGATCGACTTCGAGGCCTCGCTGCGAGATCGCGTCGCCGCCCTGAAGGGTCTCGGTCTCGATGCCATCGATCGAGTGTTCGCGGCCATCACTCCCACGCCGGGTGCGCGCACCTTCGTCCGGACGCTTCGTCGCCTTGGGCTGAAGACGGCCATCGTGTCCGCCGGCTTCACTCGATTCGCAGACGCCCTCGCCGCAGACCTGGGCATCGACTACTCGCTCTCCAACACCCTGGACGTCAAGGATGGGCGCCTCACCGGCAATCTCGCGGGGGAGTTCGTCGATGGACCGCGGAAGGCGCGCTTTCTCCTCGATCTCGCCCGTGAGGAAGGCATCTCACCGTCGCAGGTGGTGGCTGTCGGCGACGGCGCCAACGATCTCGAGATGCTCGCCGCAGCGGGGCTTGGCATTGCCTTCAATGCCAAGCCAATCGTCAGTGAGCAGGCGGACACTGTCGTGTCGGCTCCATACCTCGATGCGATCCTCTTCCTGATGGGGGTCAGGCGGGAACACGTGGAGGCCGCCGACGCGGCAGACCCGGACTTCGACCAGCCGCCTTTGCTGGAGGTGCCGGGGACTCCTCCGGTCTAGCTACCGCTCCCGAGACGGGCCAAGACCTCTCCGACGTCGAACTCGACGTCGGTCATGGTGTATTCGTGTGCGAAACCCATCGCATGGTTGATGCCGAGCATCGCTTCGTTGGTGAAGGCGTTGCCCGTCTCCTGCCACTCGCCTCCTGGCCAGCGCTCGAGGGCTTCGAGGTTGACCGCACCTTTCACCCACTTGCCCAGGGCGTGCCCGCGGTGCTCAGGGTCGACCATGGTGGTGGACACGTACCAAGTGGTCGGGTCCGTCTTGCGCCGCACCAGCTGGCTCATTCCGACGGGCTCGCCCGTCCCGTCGTGGGTGGCGACGGCAGTGATCTGCTCGGACCCCTGGAGATAGTGCTCGTTCAGCTGCTTGACCAGATCGCCTGACCACTCTCGCGGCTCCCAATTGTCCGGGTGTGGCATGTCCCGCTCGAGGATGAAGTAGAGATGGGCCATACCCTCGAGAAGCTCGTCTGGATAGTGGCCCTCGATGACGACGACCGAGTAACCGGGCGCCCGCGCCGGACCCTGGTCGACCCAGCCCTGCAAGAGGTCGCGATCGATGTCTGCGTTCTTGACCACGTTGTTGTGGAAGTCCAGCTCCGGGGTAGCCCCGAACACATCGGCGAAGGCCTTTCCGGCCGGGACGGTGTCGAAGTGGAATGCGTTCAGTTTCGGCCTACCCATCTCCTTGGCGATCTCTGCCGCCTTGTGAAGCAGAGCCTTTCCGATGCCGCGGCGCCGGTGCGCCGGGTCGACCCCGATCCTGGTATTCAGGATGTTCGGGCTCGATCCGTCGTCGGAGTGGCTCACCGTGAGCTGGGCAACGACCGTCTCTCCGTCGTCGGTGACGATGAAGCGTCGGCGGACCTGGCCGGGGGAGTTGGTGAAGAGCACATACTCCTCGGGGGTCAGATCGACGTGCCGGGGCTGGCTCTCGCGGCTCAGGCTGTTGTTGAGCGCGACGAGCCCAGAAAGGTGATCGTCGGCCAGATCGTCGATCTGGACCTCCGTGAGGGTGTAGCCGTTTTCGGTGAGGTTCATGAGAATTTGGGACGTTAACCGGGGCCCTGGCACACGGGCCTAGGAATTGGCCCAGTTGTGGTGGAAGAACTCGCCCCTGTCCCTGTCGACTCTCTCGAAGGTGTGAGCTCCGAAGAAGTCGCGCTGTGCCTGGATCAGGTCCGCGGGCAGGCGGCGGGACCTCATTCCGTCGAAGTAGGCCAGGGCGCTCGAATAGGCGGGAACCGGGATTCCTGCCGAGACGGCCCCGGAGACGACCCGTCTCCACGACCGCTCTGCAGTGTTTAGGGCGGCTGCGAAGAAGCTCGATGCGGCCAGGTCATCGAGGTCGGGAGTATCTCCGTAGGCCGACGTGATGTCCTCGAGGAACTCGGCCCTGATGATGCAGCCCGCCCGCCAGAGTGACGCAACCGAGCCGAGATCGAGGTCCCAATCGAACTCAGAGGATGCTGCGGACATGAGACGGAACCCCTGGGCATAGGAGACGATCTTCGACGCGTACAGAGCAGTTTCGATGTCGTCGACGGTCACACCTTCGAGCGGCTCCACCTCTTGGGGGAAGATGCCTGCCATGCGCCGGCGCCGGTCCGGGTCGGAGCTGACGATCCGGGCGTAGACCGCTTCGGCGACCAGGGCCGTGGGCTCCGCCAGGTCCATCGACGCGATGACGGTCCACTTGCCCGTGCCCTTCTGCCCTGCGGCGTCGAGGATCTTGTCTATCAACGGCACTCCGTCCTCGGTCTCGGCGAGGATCTCGGCCGTGATCTCGACCAAGTAGGACTTGAGCCTTCCTCGATTCCAGGTCTCGAACACCTCGCTGATCGCGGCCGGGCTCATCCCCATCCCGCGCCGCATGAGGTCATAGGCCTCTGCGATCAGCTGCATGTCCCCGTATTCGATCCCGTTGTGCACCATCTTCACGAAGTGGCCCGCACCACCAGGGCCGACCCACTCGCAGCACGGCGCCCCGTCCGGGGCAACGGCGGCGATGCTCTTGAGGATCCGTTCCACGTAGGGCCACGCCTCGGGCTCGCCCCCAGGCATCAGCGAGGGGCCGTGTCGTGCGCCCTCCTCTCCGCCGGAGATCCCAACGCCCAGATAGCGGATCCCCCTCGCAGCGAGCTCGCTCTGGCGCCGATCGGTATCTGTGAACAGGGAGTTCCCTCCGTCGATGATGATGTCTCCCTCGCTGAGGAGTGGGGCGAGCTCGGCGATGACCCCGTCGACGGGGGCCCCGGCCTTGACCATGAGTAGCACTACGCGAGGCGCGGTGAGGATGTCGACGAGCTCGGTTAGTGAAGCCGCCGGCTCGATGTCCTTTTCGGCTGCTCCGCTCTCCATGAAATGGTCGGTGACCGCAGTCGTTCGGTTGTACACGGCGACCTTGTTCCCCGAGTCGGCGAGGTTGAGGGCCAGATTGGCGCCCATGACGGCCAGTCCGGCAACGGCGATGTCAGCTTTTTCAGTCACGGGCCCGAGGCTATCGCTCTCCGGGCGCTCCGCTTAGCCTTGGCCCCGCTTTGACCGCGCACCGACTCGGCATCGACATCGGGGGATCTGGTGTAAAGGCGGCCCTGGTCGATCTCGACGACGGCTCCCTGATCGGCGACCGCGTGAGGATCGAGACACCGAAGCCAGCGACTCCGGCCGCGGTCGCTGAAGTGGTGGCGCGGGTCGTCTCGGGCTTCGACTACGACGGGCCTGTGGGGATCGGCTTTCCCGCGGTGGTCCACCGCGGGTGGGTGTCCACCGCCAACAACATCGACAAGACCTGGGTCGGTGTCAACGCGGTCGACTTGTTCCTGGAGGCGACCGGCAGAGAGACCAGAGTGGTTAACGACGCCGACGCCGCCGCGCTGGGGGAGGCCAGGTTCGGAGTGGCAGCAGCCGGTGACGGGCTCGTGATCGTCCTGACCTTCGGAAGCGGCATCGGCAGCGGCGTCCTGGTCGATCGCAAGCTGGTGCCCAACATCGAGCTGGGCCAGCTGGAGCTTGAAGGACACCGACCCGCGGAGACCTTCTTCTCGGCCAGGGCGCGGCGAATAGAAGATCTCACATGGGAGGCATGGGGTGAACGCGCCGGTCGCTATATCTCCCACGTGGTCGGCATCCTCTCGCCCCGGCTGGTCGCCGTCAGCGGGGGTGTTGCCCGCAAGTGGGATCGATGGTCCAGCCAGATCGACGGCACGTTGCCTGTGGTCAGGGCGGGATTGGTCAACAACTCGGGGATAGTGGGGGCGGCGACGCTGGTCGCCTAGATGGTCAGCGGTCGAACCCGGCGAATTGGTCTCTCAGCCGGGTGGGAACTCTCACGTCCAACACGGTGCCGTTCTCGTCGTGCTTCTCCTCGATCACATCGCCCACCTGATGTGCCCTGGCAACCACGTCGCTGCGCGAATAGGGCACGCTGAGGCTGAGGGTGACCATCTTCCGCTGGATGGCATCGCCGAGTGCCTCGATCAAGTCGTCGATCCCATCGGAGTGGAGTGCGGATATGAAGACGGCGTCCGGGTAGAGGTTCCGGAGGCGGCTCAGCTGTGTCGCGCTCAGCGCGTCCGTCTTGTTGACGACCAACAGCTCGGGTATCTCGTTCGCCTCAATCTCGGCGAGCACCTCACGGACGGCGGCGATCTGACCCGCGGGATCCTCATCGGTCCCATCCACGATGTGGACCAGGAGATCGGCTTGGGTGGCCTCGGCGAGTGTCGACTGGAACGCCTCGATCAGCCCGTGGGGCAGTCTGCGGACGAACCCCACCGTGTCGGCGAGGAGCACCGGCTGGTGGTCGGGAAGGTCCAACCGGCGCACGGTCGGATCCAAGGTGGCGAACAGCCGGTCCTCGACCAGGGTGCCCGCGTCGGTCAAGGTGTTGAGCAGTGTCGACTTGCCAGCGTTGGTGTACCCGACGATGGCGGCCTGACGCATCTCCTTGCGCTGTCTCTGCTTGCGTTGGGTTTCTCGGTGTCTGGCAGCCTCTTTCAGCTCCCTCTCCAGCTTGGAGATCCTCTGGGTTATCCGCCGACGGTCGGTCTCCAACTTGGTCTCGCCGGGGCCGCGGGTGCCGATGCCCCCGGCCTGCTGGGAAAGAGCCTTCCCCTTCCCCCTGAGCCTGGGGAGGATGTACTTGAGCAGAGCCAGCTCGACCTGAAGCGAACCCACCCTGGAGTGGGCATGCTGGGCGAAGATGTCGAGGATGAGGGCCTCACGGTCGACGACGTCGCAACCGAAGACCTTCTGGAGGTTGCGCTGCTGGGCCGGGGTGAGAGGCTGGTCGAAGACGACTACATCGATGTCCAGGGCGTTGGTGAGGCTGGCGAGCTCCTCGGCCTTGCCTGAGCCTATGAATGTCGCAGGATCGATCCTGTGTCGCTTCACCAACTCCTGGTCGACCGGATCGCTGCCGGCCGTGTCGGTGAGCAGGGAGAGCTCGTCCAGGGAGCGCTCCTCTTCAGCGGTCGTCATCCCGGGAAGTTGAACCCCGACCAGGAACGCGCGCTGGACCGCGACCTCGAGATCGGTGGTCGTGGCCGTGAGCCGCCGACGGCGGCGGGACTGGTGCTCTTGGGTCATGGGTCAGGCGTTCCGATTGGCCGATGTTGGTCCGCGGGCCTCTGAGATGCGGAGTGATTATCTCGGCTCAGAGGTACTGGCCCTCGTCGCCTACGTGGTCCAGTTCCTCCTCGGCGATGATCTGGGATTCCCTCACGGCGACTACTGGCTTGCCGCTGGGAGGCCAGATGAACCGCCATGCCCCTGTGGGAACAGCCCAGAATCGCTGTCCGGTGAGGACGTCGACCAAGGCCAGTGCGTCGTTGCCGTCCTTGGTGCCGATCGGCACCAGCAGGCCCGAACGCGTGGTGGCCTCCTCGGGCGGCTGGCCCACTCGCCACCCGGCCATCACCTTGTAGCCATTGTCGTGGAAGATCGGCAGATCGGTCTCGAGCATGCCCTCCCATTCTCGCAGGTGAGTCGGCCAAGGTCGATCTGGTGATGCGCCTGGGGCGACTCAGCGGCTGAAGCAACGTAGGGTTTCGCCATGGCGAAGAAGCCCGAATTCTCCGAAGCACTCGAGTACCACTCAAAGCCCACGCCCGGCAAGCTGGCCGTGAGGGCCACAAAGCCCACGGCGACACAGTCAGACCTCAGCCTCGCCTACACCCCAGGTGTCGCCGAGCCCTGCCTGGTGATCGCCGAGGACGCCGATGCCGCGTTCCAATACACCAACCGGGGCAACCTGGTCGCTGTGGTGTCCAACGGCACCGCCGTTCTCGGGCTGGGGAACATCGGCGCGTTGGCCGGCAAGCCAGTCATGGAGGGCAAGGCGGTCCTGTTCAAGAGGTTTGCCGACATCGATGTCTTCGATCTGGAGATTGACGCCCCTGACGCTGAGGACGTCATCCGCTTCTGCGAGTTGCTCGCTCCCACGGTGGGGGGAATCAACCTCGAGGACATCAAGTCGCCGGAGTGTTTCTACATCGAGCAGACACTCCGCGATCGGCTCGACATCCCAGTGTTCCATGACGACCAGCACGGCACGGCGATCATCGGAGGGGCAGCTTTTCTCAACGCTCTCGAGCTGACAGGGCGCGACATAGCGACGACCAGCATCGTTGTGGCGGGTGCCGGCGCGGCCGGGATCGCAACGGCGCGGTTCTTCATAGAGCTGGGCGCCGACCCGTCGAACATCCTGATGACGGACTCACACGGCGTGCTGACCACGGAGCGCGACGATCTCGACGAAACGAAGGTCGAGTTCGCTCGCGACACCGACGCCCGGGATCTGGCCGAAGCTCTGGTGGGCGCCGACGCGTTGATCGGTGTCGCGGTAGCGGGGATCGTGAGCCAGGACATGGTGCGGTCGATGGCCGATAACCCGATTGTCTTCGCTCTGGCCAACCCTGATCCTGAGATCAGCTACCCCGACGCGAAAGCGGCACGCCCAGACGTGATCATGGCCACGGGCCGAAGCGACTTCCCCAATCAGGTGAACAACGTCCTTGGGTTCCCCTTCATATTCAGGGGCGCCCTCGACGTGCGCGCCAGGGGAGTGTCGGAGGGGATGAAGGTCGCCGCGACCCGTGCGCTCGCCGACCTGGCCCGCGAGCCGGTACCGGATTCGGTGCTGCGTGCCTACGACCTAGAGCGACTCTCGTTCGGACCGGAGTACTTGATCCCCAAGCCGTTCGACGCTCGCGTCCTTTGGACTGTTGCGCCTGCGGTGGCCAAGGCGGCCATGGATGAGGGCCTCGCCCGGGCCCCGATCGAGGACTTCGACGCCTACAAGTCCCAGCTCCAGACTCGTTTTCGAGCCTCCCACGCGCTGGTCAACGCGATCACGACCCGGGCCATGGAACAACCAAAGCGCGTCGCCTTTCCCCACGCACACGATTTGAGGATCATCAGAGCCGCCCGGAGGGTGGCCGGCGATGGGATCGCCAGCCCGATTCTCATTGGCAAGGTGGACACGATCCGGGAGTTGGCGGCTGAGTCTGGCATCGACCTCGGTGGGATGGAGTTGGTTGACCCGTCGGCGGCCGACTCCGAGCGCCGCCGCTACGCCGGTGTCCTGGAGGAGATCCGCCGGGAGCGAGGTATGTCGCTGCACGAGGCGGAGATGCAGGTGACGGACCCGAACATGTATGCCTGTCTGATGGTGCGGGAAGGAGCGGCCGACGCCGTGCTCGGAGGGCTGACGACCTTCTACCCGGAGACGATCCGCCCGGCCCTGCAGGTGCTCAAGGTGGAAGAGGGACGGTCCATCGTCTCGTCGGTGTATCTGGTCGTTCTACAGGGCCAGCCTTACTTCTTCACCGACTGCGCGGTCAACATCGAGCCGACGGCCGAGCAGCTCGCCGAGATCGCCCTGGCTGCGACCCAAAGCGCCGAAGAGGACTTTGACCGCCGTCCCAGGGTCGCGTTCATCAGCTATTCCGACTTCGGATCGGCCGGAGGGTCGGAGCCGGCGAGAGTCAGAAGGGCGGTCGAGTTGTTCAAACGAGCACGACCCGACGTTCCGGTTGACGGTGAGATGCAGGCCGACTCGGCCGTCGTCGCCGACCTTCTCGAGCAGCGTCGCCCCGGCGGGCCTCTCCAGCGGCCGGCCAACGTTCTCGTGTTCCCCAACCTGACCGCTGCCAACGCCTCCTACAAGCTGCTCAACCGTCTGGGTGGAGCTGAGGTGATAGGGCCCATCCTCAGCGGGCTGTCCAAGACCGTCCACGTCCTCCAGAGGGACGCGTCGGTGACCGACGTCGTGAACATGACCGCTATCGCCGTGGCTGAGGCGCAGCGGCGCGAGCGCCAGTCCTGAGGGAGGGCTCTACCAGTACTCCTCGTAGTGGACATTGCCAGGGTGCTTTCGCCGGTCGATGGTGAATCCCCGCTCGTGGAGGATCTGGCACACGCCCAAGGTGTCGGGGAACGCGGGTTCATCCGTCTCCTCGTCCCACTCCGGGATCCCGATCATCGACGGGTTCCCACAGAGGAAGACGTGCGTCGTTTCCGGGTCGAGGGGATGGCCTAGCTCCTCTTCGAGCCCTCCCGAGACGATCAGGTCCTGTATGTACACCTTGCGTCCCTCGTTCTCGGGCTCTCGCGTGGTGAGGGCGAGATAGGAGAAGTTGGCGTAGCGGTCCTCGACGATCGCGTTCTCGCGGGTGTAACCCAGGTCCTGGCGGTACCTGACGCACACAGCGGCGAAGATCCTTCCCTTGTGCCCGGTGCGCAAGAGCTCAGCGATCATCTGGTTTTGGGGCGCCTCGCCTGTTCCGGTGCTCAGGAAGATGCAGGTGTCGCCGGGTTGTACCGCGTCGAGCGTGTATCGCCCGGTGAATTTGTGGCCAATGAATATCCGGTCGCCCTCTTTCCTCGTGAACATCCTCGGCGTGAGGGCAGGGATGTGATCCTCTGTCGGATCCACCTTCACGACGTAGAACTCCAGCTCCTCGGGAAGGGGGTCGACCAGAGAGCCTGCGCCGTCCACGATCGATGACGAGACCGAATACGACCTGCGCGCCAGCTTGTCCCACTGATCCGGGTTGTCGGAGAAGTCCTCCATGGCGTCGTCAGCCCGCGGCTCCCAGTAGCCGAGTGCCAGCGTGGTGTACTGGCCCGGCAGGAAGGGCTCATAAGGCACATCGGGCCGTACCTTGAACACCCAGAGCTCCGGATTGGGAGCGCGGATGTGGGTAATAGTGGCGTTGTAGTACTGCTCCCTGAGTCGGGCGACCCGCTCCTCGGGCGTCTCCTCCCGATAGTGGATGAAGAGGCTGGAGATGAG
>JBFFIL010000016.1:0-12519 GCA_041556535.1 Acidimicrobiia bacterium
CACTCTCATACCTTCACGCCGCCACGGCCATGGGCCTGGTGATGGCAGATGCCGTCTAAGCCATACCAGACGCTGTAGGGACCAAATACGGTCCCTGGAGCCTTAGGTTTGCGATTACTCCTCGGAGAGGGCCCCGATGGGGTCGCTTTCCTCGGTGGGGATGTCGGCGTGCTCGGGCGGAGGGGATATGGCTCCACCGTTACCCCGGTAGTCGGCCGGAGGGTGTAGAGCCTGCTGCGGGACGGGCACAGGGTTGAGGGTCTCCTCCAGCACCACGACCTCCAACCCCCCAACGACATCCGACACCAGGTTGTAGGTGACGGCCAGAGCCACGGTGCCCCCGGTCAGCGCGACCCACACGACAACCGATGAGAACACCAAGAACCTCAAAAACTGCTCGGTGTTGGCAAACGGCTGCGAGCCCTCGTCGATCAAGGTGATCTCGATCATGAAGTCGGTCAGCCTGTCCGGGATGCCGGCCCGCTCGATGACCGACCAGAAGATCACGATGCCCAGCACGATGCTGAGAATCACCACGGCCCAGATCACTGCGGAAACCTTCAGCGTCGTCCATGGGTCGATTTTCCGAATGATGCGTCTAACGCGGCGTACCGTCGCCATCACGGGCTCCTGGATCAGGGGAGAAGTCTAAGAGAGGCCGTTCACAGACCAACGTATAGCCGGGCTGCGTGGTTCCTCAGTCGAGGTCTTCGGAGACGATTGCCACCGCCGACAACTCGTTCCCCTCACCCACATCGATGACCTTCACGCCTGTCGTGTCCCTCTTCTGACGGCTGATCTTCCCCACGGCGGTGCGGATGCCGACGCCAGCCGAAGAGATCAGGAAGACCTCGTCCTCCTTCTCGACAGCCCTCGCCGCCACGAGGTTGCCCCGGACCCTCGTGATCTTGAAGGCCTTCACGCCGATCCCGCCGCGGGTCTGGCGCCGAAACTCCGACATCGCGGTGCGCTTGCCGTATCCGCCTGCCGTGAGAAGAAGCACCTCGTCACCGTCGACGTTCGAGACGGCAGCGACCACCTGATCGTTCTCGCGCAGCTTGATGCCCCGCACTCCCTGCGTGCCTCGCCCCATGCTTCGCAGGTCCTTCTCCGCGAAACGGATGCCCTGGCCGTCCCTGGTGAAGATGAGGAAGTCGTTCTCCCCGTTGGTCGTCCGAACCGACACCAACTCGTCGTCATCGGCGAGCTTGATGGCCACCAGCGTCTGATTGCGCGACTCGTACTCCTTGAACTCGGTCTTCTTGGTCTGCCCCTTCGTGGTGACCATGACGAGGTAGCGGCCGGTCTCGTAGTCCCTCGTGTCGATGATCGCCTGAATCGTCTCCTCGGGCCCGAGCGGGAGGACCGACTGAGCGAGCACCCCCTTGGCCGTCCGGGACTGGCGCGGGATCGCATGGGCCTTCACGCGGTGCACGAGACCCTTGTTGGAGAAGAAGAGGAGGTAGGCGTGGGCCGTCGTGTGCACGAGGTGTCGGATCACGTCGTCGCCCTTCACCTCCGCTGCCTTCACCCCGCGGCCTCCCCGCGATTGGGTCCGGTAGGTCGACGCAGGAACCGACTTCACATAGCCGGATTGCGAAACCGTGATTATCAGCTCGTCGTCGGCGATCAGGTCCTCGAGGCTGAGATCGCCCTCGTCGGGGATGAGCCGGCTGCGACGCTCATCCGCGAACTTCTCCTTTATGTCACCGAGCTCGTCCCTGATGATTGCCCACCTCTTCTTCGGGCTCCGGAGGATGCCCTGGAGCTCCGCTATGCGGTCCTGGAGGTCGGCGAGCTCGTTTCGGAGCTTGTCGACCTCCAGGGCCGTCAGCCTGCGGAGCGGCATGTCGAGAATGGCGTTCGCCTGTATCTCGGACAGCTCAAAGGAACCCATCAGGTTCTCGCGCGCCTCTGCGGTGTCAGCGGAGCCGCGGATGATCTTTATCACCTCGTCGATGGCGTCGACGGCGATGATCAGGCCCTCCAGGATGTGAGCCCTCGCCTCGGCCTGGTCGAGGCGGAACTGGGTGCGGCGCTCCACCACCTCCATCTGGTGGTCGAGGTAGTACCCGATCATCTCGGCGAGGTTCAACGTGCGGGGAACACCATCGACGAGAGAGACCATGTTGTATCCAAAGGAGTCCTGCAGCGGTGTGTTCTTGTACAACTGGTTGAGCACGACTTGGGGGACGGCGTCCCTCTTCAACTCGATCACCAGCCGCGTACCCACCCTGTCAGAGGATTCGTTCCTGACGTCGGCGATGCCAGACATCCTCTTGCTGTCGATCAGATCCTTGATCTTGGACACGATTCGCTCGATCGACACCTGATACGGCAGCTCCGTGACGACGACGGCGGTCCTGCCCTTCCGCACCTCTTGAACGTCGCAGACCGCGCGGATCTTGACCGACCCCCTCCCCGAGGTGAGAGCGTCCTTGACACCCGCGGTCCCGACGAGGAAACCACCCGTCGGAAAGTCTGGGCCCTTGACGAATTGCAGGAGCTCTTCCGAGTCGGCATCCGGGTTGTCGATCGTGTGGAGCGCGGCATCGATGACCTCGCCCAGATTGTGCGGCGGGATGTTGGTGGCCATCCCGACCGCGATTCCCTGGGAGCCGTTGACCAGCAGGTTCGGGAACCTCGCCGGGAGGACGGCGGGTTGCTGCAGCTCACCGGAGTAGTTGTCCACGAAGTCGACGGTGTTCTCGTTTATCCCCTCCAGCAGGCGAGTCGAGAGCTTGGTCAGCCGGCACTCGGTGTATCGCGGTGCGCCGGGGGCGTCGTCGACGGTGCCGAAGTTGCCCTGTGGGTCGATGAGCAGATGCCGCATCGAGAAGTCCTGGCCCATACGGACCAAAGCGTCGTATATCGCCTGGTCGCCATGTGGGTGGTAGTTGCCCATCACATCGCCGACGACCTTCGAGCACTTCCGGTGAGCGGAGGTGGGGCTGATGTTGTTCTCGAACATCGAGTAGATGATCCGACGCTGGACCGGCTTGAGGCCGTCCCGCACATCGGGCAGGGCACGCGACACGATCACCGACATCGCGTAGTCGATGAAACTGGCCTCCATCTCGGAGGTGATCTCGATCTCCGGCGCCTGGCCCATCGCCCTCTGCTCGTCGGTCACCGCAACTCCCCTAGATGTCCAGGAACCGGACGTCGTCGGCGTTCTGCTGGATAAAGGCCTTCCGCGAGGCCACATCGTCGCCCATGAGCGTCTCGAAGATCTCCTCCGCCCTAGCCGCGTCCTCCATCTCGACCCGCAGGAGGGTTCTCGTGTCGGGGTTCATCGTCGTGTCCCACAACTCGCGGGCGTTCATCTCTCCAAGGCCCTTGAAGCGGGTCGGCTTCACTTTCGGGTGGTCCTTCTGGAACTCCTCCAACGCGGAGTCGTCCTTGAGGTAGTGGATCTGCGATCCGACTTTCACGCGGTAGAGAGGCGGCTGAGCGATATACACATAGCCCGCCTCGATCAGGGGGCGGAGGTGGCGGAAGAGCAAGGTCAACAACAGGGTGCGGATGTGGGCGCCGTCGACATCGGCGTCGGCCAGGAGAACCACCTTGTGGTACCGGGCCTTGGAGAGGTCGAAGTCGTCGCCGATGCCCGTGCCCATGGCCGTGAAGATGTCCTGTACCTCGGAGTTCTGCAGTGCCTTGGCCAGGCGTGCCTTCTCGACATTGAGGATCTTTCCCCGGATCGGCAGTATGGCCTGGGTCTCTGAGTTCCTCGCCAGCTTCGCCGGCCCCGCCGCCGACTTGCCCTCGACGATGAAGATCTCCGACTCGCCAGGATCCCGACTCGAGCAATCGGCGAGCTTGTCGGGAAGACCACCCGACTCGAGCCCCGACTTGCGGCGGGTGAGCTCGCGGGCCTTGCGGGCAGCCTCGCGGGCCTTTGCGGCGTTCACGCACTTCTCCACGATCCGCCTCGCCTCGGGGGAGTACTCCTCCAGCCACTCGGGGAGCATCCGGTTCAGGGCCTTCTCGACATATGAGCGGATCTCGGTGTTGCCGAGCTTCGTCTTGGTCTGTCCTTCGAACTGAGGCTCCTTGACACGGACGGAGACCACTGCGGTCAAACCCTCGCGCACGTCCTCACCCGCCAGGTTGGCGTCTTTCTCCTTGAGCAGATTCTTCGAACGGGCGAAGTCGTTGACCGACTTGGTGAGTGCCTTCCGAAAGCCCTCCTCATGGGTCCCGCCTTCGTGGGTGTTGATGTTGTTGGCGAAGGAGAGAATCGACTCCGTGTACGACGTCGTCCACTGAAGGGCCACCTCGACCTCGTGGGCCTCGTTCGCGTCCGCCACATCGATGATGTGGGCGTGGAGGGGATCGCGCTTCGAGTTCAGGTGGTTCACGAAGTCGACCAGGCCGCCTTTGTAATGGAAGGTGTCCGAGCGGTTCGCTTCACCGCGCTCGTCGGTGAGGGTGATCTTGAGCCCCCGGTTGAGAAAGGCGGTCTCGCGAAGCCGCGAGGCTACGACGTCGTAGTCGAAATCCGTCGTCTCGGAGAAGGTCTCCGGGCTCGGCCAGAAGCGGATGGTCGTTCCGCTCTTCTTGGCTGCCCTGACCTTTTTTGGTTCTTTGGTCTTTGGCGAGCCATCCTTGAACTCCTGTACGTACAGGATCCCGTCCCGGCGCACCTCTGCCTCGAGGCGGGAGGAGAGTGCGTTGACCACCGAGACACCGACGCCGTGGAGCCCCCCGGAGACCGTGTAGGCGCCCTGCTCGAACTTGCCTCCTGCGTGCAGAGTCGTGAGAACCGTGGTGAGAGCCGACCGTTTCGTCTTCGTGTGCTTGTCGATGGGAATGCCGCGCCCGTCGTCGACCACCTCGACGCCGCCGTCTTCCATGAGGGTCACGGAGATCTTGGTGCAATGGCCGGCCATCGCCTCGTCGACCGAGTTGTCGACCACCTCCCAGATCAGGTGGTGAAGGCCACGCGGACCGGTCGTGCCGATGTACATGCCCGGCCGTCTCCGCACAGCCTCGAGACCTTCGAGGACTGTTATGTCCTTGGCCTTGTAGCTGTCGCGCGTAGCCGTCACGACCCTCCGTTCTCGTTGATGGGAAACCAATCCCGGGAGCGTCCTGGAGCCCGGAGCGTCACTCCGTCCTCCAGCGAACTTTCACGCTTGTCATTTTACCTTCCGAGGGCCGCAATTCCGAATCATCAACGGCCGGGCGGCACGACCTCCACACCGTTGAAAACCCCAGGTCCGAACCGTTTTTGCAGTGCCTCGAGCAACGCCGACTCGCCGTATCGAAGGAACGCCACCAACGAAGGCGTCGAAGCCTCGACTATCAGGGTGCGGCCCTTCATCGAGAGCGGCTTGGAGCGTCCCATCCAGTGCTTGCCGGCAAGGTCGGCCCACTCTTCGGATATCTGCGACATCAACGCAGGGTCGGGGAAGCCCAACCGCGAGAACGTCGTCTCGATCGACGAGGAGAGCGGCTCCAGGTCGTCTCTTCCCTTCATGTGACCGAGCCCTCTCTGACGTTCCAGGTCATGCCGCTTATGGGCACATCCTCGGGGCGGGCCGAGGTGATCAAAGTCTGACAATCGGGTGGCAAGGCCTTTGCCAGGGATCCGGACCTGTCCGGATCGAGCTCGGAGAACACATCATCGAGCAGGAGCACCGGCAGACCGCCGACCGCGTCAGCTATCGCACGGTGAGCAGCGAGCTTCACCGCCAGAGCGATCGTTCGCTGCTCACCCTGGCTTCCGTGTGTTCTCGCCGGATAGCCATCGATGTTGAATGCGGGCTCGTCACGATGAGGGCCCACGGTCGTCATCCTTCGTTCGTAATCCGTCGAGCGGCTGAGTTCAAGGGCCTTGCCAAGGGCGTTCGCGTAGTCCCCGGCGGGTGCGGTGCCGAGGTGTCCATCCCACCACGTTGGTTGATACTGGATGTCGGCCCTGGCCCCGTCTTGGGCGATCTCGCCATATGCCTCCCGGAGGAGGGGCCTGAGGGTCTCGACGACGCGCGCCCGCCTCGCCATCACGCGCCCTCCGCTTTGGGCGAGTCTCGAGTCCCATACCCCCAGAGTCGCCTCTTCGCGCCTGCCTGACTTCAGATAGGCGTTTCTCTGCCGCAGCGAGCGGTCGAACTCCGACTGATCCAGATGGGCCGCGGGCCAGAGCTGCACGGCCACGTCGTCAAGCAGCTCCCGGCGCAGCATGGGGCCGCGCTTGACGACATCGAGGTCCTCCGGAAGGAACGCAACCACTCTCACGACACCAAGGAGGTCCGATGTTCGCTTCAGCCTCGTCTTGTCGACCTGGGCACGCCGTGAGCCGTTCCGGGGCAATTCGATCTCTATGAGCCTCGTGCGCCCGTCGCTGGAGGTTCCCGCCCTGACGACAGCCGAGTCGGACCCGTCTCCAATCAGGGCTGTGTCCGGGGCCGAGCGAAACGACTTGAGCCGGGACAGGTAGGCGACTGCTTCCAGAAGGTTGGTCTTGCCTGCGCCGTTGGGTCCGATGAGGAGGTTTATCCCCGGGTCAGGACTCCACTCGAGCGACTCGTAGGACCGGAATGATGTGAGTGAAAGCCAATCGACTCTCATTCAGACCCGTACGGGCATCAACAGATAAAGGAAGGCCCCATCACTGCCGTCGTCCAATACCGCCGGTTTGTACGAGTCGATCACCTGTATGCGCACCTTGTCACCCGAAAGGGCGCTGACACCATCCTGGAGGTACCGAGGGTTGAAGGCAATGGAGACTTCTTCGTCCGTGCCGGAGAACTGCCCGTCGAGATGCTCCGTCTCCCCTCCCACGTCCTGGCGGCTCACCGCTACCTCGACGCCCCCTTCGGACAGTTTCATCTTCACCGGGATGTGGTCTTGGGCTACGAGCGTGACCCTCGCCAGGGCGTCGAGCAGTTCGTCTTTGTCCAGAATCACCTGATTGGGGTAAGTCTCGGGCAGCAGCGACTGGTATTTGGGGAAGTTGCCGTCGATCAGCCTAAGCCGCAGAGTGCCCCTGTCCGACGTGAATACGGCTTCCCTCTCCCTCATCTGCGCGCTCACCTTGGGTGCGCCGATTGTCCGGGTCAGCTCCCGCAGGCCCCGAGCGGGGACAAGACCTGTTCCCTCCAGGCCGACACCTGGTAGCTCCCTCTTCGCCAGCCGGTAAGAGTCAGTCGCGACCATGCGCAAACCGTCTTCGGATCCCTCGAACAACACTCCGGTGAGTATCGGACGGGCTCCGTCCCCCGACGCCGCTATGGCCACCTGGGACACCGCCTCACCCAGCGCCTCACCGTCGAGCTCCACACCGTCTGCGACGATCTCCTCCTGCGTCGGGAAGTCCTCGGCGTTGAGGGGCCTGAGGGTGAACCGCGGGCCGTTGCCCTCTATCTCCACCTCGTTGTCGGTGGCCCCGATCGTCACCTGGCCCGCCGGCATCTTTCGCACAGCCTCTGAGAGAAGCCCTCCCGGAATCACTGCCCGGCCCTCTTCGATGACCTCGACCTCGGCACGTGTTCTCACCGTCATGTCCAGGTCGGTGCCGGTGACGCGCAAAGTCGTTCCTGAGACCTCGCACAGCAAGCCTTGGAGAACGGGCAGGGCCGTTCGGGTGCCTACGGCTCGGTTGGCTCGAGCCAGAACGTCAGCAAGGTCGTCTCGCTGAGCTCGGATTCTCACAAGCGCTTTTCCCTTCTTCTCTTGTTCTTTTGTTTCATTTGAAGAGTATTAGTTGTAGTAGGGGGTTGTGTACTTGTGGATACCTTCGATTTCTACAAGTAGTGGCTGACAAATTCACCTGGGGATGATCTGTGGATTCCAACGGGGATCGTGGGGATACCTCACAGTGCCTCTCAAGAGGCTGTGGAAACACCACCACCTTTCCTCAGCTCTTGTGTGAGTTGGTTGACACGGTCGAAAACAGCGCGATCCGAGCGCAGGATTCGCTTCACCTTCTCAACTGAGTGGAGAACGGTGGTGTGGTCGCGGTTGAAGTGCTCTCCTATCTTCGGAAGGGATAGGTCGGTCAATTCCCGGCACAGATACATGGCGATCTGGCGGCAGAGAACGAGAGGCTGGCGACGGCTCGAGCTGAGGACGTCATCGACCGAGAAGCCGTACGACTGTGCGCTGGTCCGGATGATGGTCTCCGGGCCGAGAGGCACGGGCTCGTCGGATGCGACGATGTCCTGGAGGACCCGGTCGGCTGTTTCGAGGTCGATGTCCCGTCGGTTGAGAGCGGACCACGCAGTCACACGAGTTAGAGCCCCTTCGAGCTCGCGGATGTTGTCCGAAACGAGCCCGGCAATGCGCTCGAGCACCTCGATCGGCACCGGCCTGGGCGCGAATTCGGCGTTTCTCTTGAGGATCGCGAGCCGGGTTTCGACATCAGGTGGCTGAATATCCGTCAGCAACCCCCACTCGAATCGGGATCGGAGCCTGTCCTCGAGGGTGGAGAGGTTGCGCGGGTGGCGGTCGGAGCTGATGACCATCTGCTTGCCCGACTCATAGAGGGAATTGAAGGTGTGGAAGAACTCCTCGAGGATCTGCTCCTTGCCTTCGAAGAACTGGACGTCGTCGAGAAGAAGGATGTCCACACCTCGGTACCGCTGCTTGAAATCGTCGGGTCTCTTGCGGCGTATCGAGTCGATGAAGTCGTTGAGGAAGTTCTCGGATGAGATGTAGCGGACCACGAGGTTGGGATACATCTCCAGTGCCTGGTGCCCAACCGCGCTGAGGAGGTGGGTCTTGCCCAACCCGGCGCCGCCATAGATGAACAGCGGGTTGTAGTGGGCCCCGGGCTGTTCGGCGACCGCCATTGCTGCAGCCCAGGCGAAGCGGTTCGATTGGCCGACGACGAAGCTCTCGAACCGATATCGCGCGATGAGGTTGGTGTCACGGGCGGTGCGCGCGGTGACATCAGGGAGGGCAGGGGATGTCGCTAGGCCGTCGTCTTCGAGCGGCAGGTGCTCGGGGGGCGAGTCGCTCACCCTGTAGTCAGGGCCGGCCTCGCTCCCGAAGACCGAGCGATAGACGGCAGCCACGAGGTCACCGTGCTTGTCCTTGACCCAACGAAGATGAAACTCGGTGGGAGCGACTAGAACGAGCCGGTCCCCGCCGAAGTCGGGCTCCAGCCCGGACAGCCATGTATCCCAGTTGGCATCGGACACTCCGGCGCGAAGCGTGTCACGGAACTCGGTCCACGCGTCAGTAGCTCTTTGTTGTTGGGTCAAAGGCCGTCCTCCCGTTCAGGCCAAAGTTGTCCACAGAACCATCCACACCTGTGGAAACGCCTGTGCACATCCTCCCGATGGATCTTCACTTTTCCCACCCGGAGAGCCATTAGTCACGGAGGTTCGTGACATGGGGAAGTGGCATGCTCCCGAGGCTTGTGGCCGGCGAGTATCGGTGCGTAGGTGTGACGAGTCAAGACCGCGAGAATCGTCACTGTGGATGAATGTGCATCGATGTATCCCCAGGAAATGTGCAGGTAGCCAACGGTTTTTCCAGAACATGGGTGGACTGGGAAGGGGACGTAATCGACCGTGGGCGGCTCATCTTCTTTTCGCGATCTTGAAGGTTTCTTCGCGATCCATGCCTCCGAGGCCGTGTCGGCGCCGGGGACGTGCTTTGACATAGGATTTCGACCCTTCGTAACCTGTGTGGGGCACTCCCCTCGACCCGAGAGATTCCCCATGAAGAGGACATATCAGCCAAAGGTGCGCCGCCGGAAGCGTCGCCACGGGTTCCGCCACCGGATGCGAACCCGGGCCGGCCGCGCCACGATCAAGGCCCGTCGTCGAAAGGGCCGCAAACGTCTCACTGTCTGACATCCAAAGCCTCCGCGGAGACCGGGACTTTCGTAGAGTCCTGTCTCGCGGGAGCCGACACCGCGCAGGTGGGATCGTCATGGCCAGGTCGCCAGGCCGGCCAGGACCCCCGCGGCTCGGGTTCGTCGTCTCGAGGAAGAACGGCAACGCGGTCGCCCGCAACCGCATCAGACGACGGCTGCGGAATGCGGTAGGCAGCGGACAACTGCAACCAGGAAACGATTACGTGATCATCGCAAACAAAGAGGTCGCCGAGGCACCGTTCACCGAGGTGAAGGCCTGGATCGGACAAGCGCTCGCCGAGATCAATGATGCTTGAGTCCCTACGTCCTCGCGGATTGGCAGTCTCGCTCATCAGGATTTACCAGAAACTGGTAAGTCCCAGACTCGGCGTCAATTGCAGGTATCAGCCGACCTGCTCCACCTATATGGCCGAGGCGATTGGCCGGTTCGGGGTCGTTCGGGGTGTCTGGCTGGGTGTCACACGTATTGGACGATGTCACCCGCTCCGACCCGGTGGCTATGACCCGGTTCCCGACAGCTGGAGGGCCAACTAGATGTTCGACTTCATTGGCAACGCCTTTGACGGCCTTGTGTCGATTCTGGGCTCGATTCTGGCTGCGTTCTTCGAGGTGTTCCACCCGGCGTTGAGCGATGGCTGGTCCTATGGGATGGCGATCATCCTGTTGACCATCCTGATCAATATCGTTGTGTTCCCGCTGACGTTGAAGCAAACACGTGCCACCCGGGCCTTCACCGAGCTACAGCCGCAGATCAAGAAGATCCAGGCCGAGTACAAGGACGATCCCCAGGAGATGCAGAAGCGTCTCATGGCGGCTCAGCGAGAGGCAGGTGCCACACCGGGTGGCTGTCTACTCCCCCTCCTGGTTCAGATGCCCATCTGGATCGCCCTGTTCCGTCTCCTTCAGGAGCCCCTCAGGTATATGTCTCCCGAGTCGGCCCTGGGGATCTCGATCGAAGCCGGTGGAAGCACCTTTCTGGGGATGATGCTCGGCACCACTCCAAGCGCTGCCATGGCGCTCGGATTGACCGTGGCCTGGCCCTATCTCATCCTGATCGGAATCATGGTCGCCGTCCAATACGTCCAGCAGTGGCACGCCACCTACGGGTCGGATCGTCCCGATCAGCCGGGGGCGGGAGCTCAGCAGGCCGTGACCAAGATCATGCCGCTCTTCATTGGATTCATCTCCTGGAACTTCCCGGCAGGTCTTGTTGTCTACTGGACCACGTCGAACTTGTTCCGCCTGGGGCAACAGGCGTTGATTTTCAAGATAGATGGGCGTCCCAGCCAGACCGGAGCTGCCAAGGAGCAATTGACGGCCACCGACGACGACGCACCGAAGAAACCACAGCCTGGCGCATCCAATAAGCGTCGCAGGCGTAGGAGGAGATGAGATGGGAGAGGTAATCCTCGAGTTGCGGGCGAAGACGGTCGAAGCTGCCGTCGAGGCCGCCATGAGCGAGTTGGGCGTACAGGATCGCGACCAACTGTCTGTTGAGGTTCTGAGTGAGCCAGAGACCGGATTTCTGGGCCGGGTCACCGTCAAAGGCCACTATCGGATAAGCAAGCGAAAGAATCGGCGTCGGAGATCGACGGGAAACAAGCGTCGTTCTGGTGGGGGCTCGTCGTCTCGTAATCGCCAACAGGGACAGGCGAATGAGCGCCCCGGGCAGAAATCCGCTAATAATGGTGCCAGATCGGGGCAAAAACGTGAGAAACAGTCAAGTAAGCCAGGCCCGGCAAGGACGGAGAGAGCCATGAGTGACGATCGCCCTACGGTAACGACCGAGGAACAAGCGGCCATTGCCAAGGACTTCCTCGAGGGTCTTGTCGATGCCTACGGTCTCGAGGGTGAAGTGATCACCAAGATTGAGGACGATGTCATCGTTGCCGACGTCACCGGGGACCAAACCGAGGCCCTGGTAGGTGTACGCGGCTCGGTGCGGGCAGCGATTCACGAGTTGACCAGAACGGTTTTGCAGAGATATGCCCAGGACACGGCGAGGCTACGTCTCGATATCGCCGGATACGGGGAAAGACGCAGACAGGCGTTGGCGATCTATGCCGAACAACTCATCGAGCAGCTGGTTGCCGAAGGTGGCGAGATAGTGCTCGAGCCGATGAGCCCGGCAGATCGCAAGGTGATCCACGACGTCGCTGCGGCCCATGAAGGAGTGAGCTCACACTCCGAGGGCGAACCCCCACGAAGATTCGTGGTTCTCGGGTACAAAGCCCCCTCCACCGAAGAGGAGTAGCTCCAGAAAACGTGCCGCTTCCGCCGGTACGCTGTTTCACGTGGAACAGCTCTGGCAACGGATAGCGGCACTCTCCGGCCGATCCCTTGATCCCGAGCAGTTGGGGGTTTTGGATCGTTACCGGGACTGGCTGATCGAGGAGGCGGTGCCGGCTGGCGGATTGGGTCCCGGCGAAGTGGGACGTGTCGACGACCGTCACATAGGGGATTCCTTGCTCTTCTCCGTTCCGATTCCGGACTTCCCGGAGGAAGTGTGGGATCTGGGGTCGGGTGCGGGACTTCCCGGTATTCCCCTGGCCATCCTCATTCCCGAAACGAGATTCGTATTGATCGATAGATCACAACGGAGGGCGGATCTCCTGGAGAGGGTGGTGAGGATCCTTGGATTGTCCAACGCACTCGTGGTGCGGGACGACATAGAGAGTCTGAAGGGC
>JBFFIL010000017.1:0-11814 GCA_041556535.1 Acidimicrobiia bacterium
TGCCGTGAGCAATCAGTGGGTGAACTCGTACAAGCGCCTGGTTGCCGGGTTCGACGCCCCGATCTACATCTCCTGGGCGAGGAACAATCAGTCCGCTCTCGTCAGGGTCCCTTCGGTCAAGAAGGGAAAGCCGACATCAGTGCGGGTCGAGTACCGGGCCCCTGACGCCGCGTGCAACCCGTATCTCGCCTTGTCCGTGCTTCTGGCTGCGGGCCTCGCCGGGATCCGGAACGGCTCTGAGTTGCCTCCCGAGGTAGCTGCGGACGTCAAACGCCTCACAGATGCAGAGCGAGCTGCCGCGGGGGCCAAGCGCCTTCCCGAGACCCTGTCCGAGGCGATCGATCTCATGGAGGGCTCGGACCTGGTCGCCGAAGCTCTCGGAGAGCACGTCTTCGACTGGTTCCTCCGCAACAAGCGAGAGGAGTGGGCCCGCTACCAGCACCATGTCTCCGAGTTCGAGATGGAGACCTACCTCCCCATTCTGTGAACACGGCAGTCTTTCCCGAGGATCACGCAGAGGGCTTGGCCGACGGGCTCGCCCTTGCGTCGGCGTCTGTCATCCCCGTCGCCGATCTCGACCCCGAGGCCGCATGGGTCGTCGAAGCCGACGTCTTGATCGCAGTTCTGGGGTCCCAGCCGATGCGGCGTCTCAGAGAGGTCAATCGGTTGGTCGACGCCGTGGGCATACCCGTGTTGCTGGTCATCGAGCCCTCCCAGCTGTCGATCCTCGAGAGCTCCGAGGCCATCGCCGACTTCATCGTCACCCCCGTGAACCCGGTGGAGGTGCGCCTCCGCTTGGTGCGCCTGACCTCCAGCGGGGCGTCCGAGGAGGTCCTTCGCTTCAAAGACCTCGAACTGAACCCGCTCACCTACCAGGCCGCTCTCGCCGGAGAGCCGATGGACCTCACGTTCATGGAGTACGAGTTGCTGAGATTCCTCATGGAGAACCCGGTTCGGGTGTGGTCACGGGAACAACTTCTGTCCAAGGTCTGGGGCTACGAGTACTACGGGGGTGCCAGGACCGTGGACGTCCATGTTCGACGGCTGCGCGCCAAGCTCGGCGAAGAGAGAGCTTCGTGGATCACGACCGTGCGCTCGGTCGGCTATCGGTGGGGCTGAGCACCCGGGTCGGGCACCGGGTGGGCGAGCACAACCGCGCCAACTGGGCGCGCCGGTGTGCTTTGGGCCGCCAGCCGCTTTAATCAGGCCATGGGTTTCCGCACCAAGCAGGTCCACGCAGGAGTGACGCCTGACCCCACCACCGGGGCCATCCTCACACCGATCTACCAGTCGACGACGTTCGTCCAAGAATCGGTGGACGAATACATGAGCAAGGGCTACTCCTACGCGCGCGGCGGTAACCCGACCGTGCGGGCACTCGAGGAGAAGCTCACGGCACTCGAAGGCGGCCTCGACGCCACCGCCTACAACTCGGGCATGGCCGCCACGGTCGCTGTGTGCCTCTCTCTATTGGAGGCCGGCGATCACATGGTCATCGCGGACGTGGTCTACGGGGGCACATATCGGTTCGCCGATCAGTTCCTCACCAGATTCGGGATCGACATCGACTTCGTCGACGCCGCCGACATGGATGCGATGGCGGCGGCCGTACGAGATAGCACCAAGATCATCTTCACCGAGTCTCCGGCCAACCCCACACTCAAAGTGACGAATCTCGCCGCGGTGTCGGAGCTGTCCCGCTCGATAGGCGCCCTGCACGTCACGGACAACACGTTCCTCACTCCCTACTACCAGAGGCCATTCGAGCTGGGGGCAGACATCGTCATCCACTCGACCACGAAGTTCCTCGACGGCCACAACGCGACACTCGGCGGCGCTGTGATAGTGGATTCGGAGGAGCTTCAGGACAAGATCGCCTTCACCCGTGTCGCCGCAGGCCTCGTGATGTCTCCGATGGTGGCGTGGCTGACCCTCCAGGGCACCAAGACCCTGAGCGAGCGCATGGAACGCCAGTCGGCGACGGCGATGGAGATAGCCGGGTTCCTCCAGGGCCACGAGAAGGTCGACTACGTCAATTACCCGGGCCTCGAGAGCCATCCCCAGCACGACCTGTCCAAGACTCAGGCCTCGGGGTTTGGCGCAATAGTCGGTTTCGAGGTTCATGGAGGGGTCGAGGCGGGAAAGAGCCTCATGCGTGGGATCGAGTTGTGGGCCCTTGCGGAGAATCTCGGCTCCGTCGAGTCCCTCATCACCCACCCAGTGACCATGACCCACGCCGCCGTGCCCCGCGAAGAGCGCATCGCGGCCGGGATCACCGACGGCCTGGTACGACTGTCCGTCGGCCTGGAAGACGCCGAGGACCTGATTTCGGCCCTGGACGCTGCCCTCGGCTCCATCTGACGTGAGGCCCCGCGGTCTTCGCACACCACTGGTGGCCGCGATCATCATCCTGACGGGGCTCCTGCTCATTCTCTCGTCGACAGGGCCAGATCCCGAGTTGGAGGCGTCCAACGTCGTGCGCCGCGACGGAGGCGTGTGTCTCGAACTGGAGAAGTGGGGCCTCTTCGGTTGGACGGCAGTCGGCCAGATTCACACCATCCTCGAGAGCCAGCAGGCCACATGGCACCCGCCCGGGACCGAACTGCGCTGCCAGGACGTGCCCACCCAGACCTATCTGATCAGGCTCCCCGTAGGTGGGAGCGACGGTGTCTATCGGCTGTGTGGCCTTGACGGCGACGATCGCCCATGCGTCGAGTTCAAACGGGTTCCGTTCGATCCTGGCGAGCCCGGGCCCTGATCAAGGTGTCGAGCGCGGTCTCGAGCCCACCCTCGACTTCGACAGGCCGCCGGACCACCTGCGCCTCGATGATCGACAGCCCTTCCATCCAACCGAGCATCCCGTCGAGATCCCAGAGGATCTCAGGGACCTGCGGCCCTCCGTGGCCATGGTCGATATTCGACTTGTCGTGCCCTATCAGAAAGATCTCCCCGGCCGGGGAGAGCCAACTCTTGGCTTTCGAGACGACAGAGCGCAACTGGCCCTCCACCAGGTGGAGGTAGGCGACGAGCACCAAGTCGTAGGAGCGATCGGATTGCCAGGCGAGGACGTCGGCAACGACGAATTCGACATCGCTCGACGCGCTCCGGCCTCTGGAAACCGCCACTTCTGAGAAGTCGACGGCAGTCATCGTCCATCCGCGCTCTGCGAGCCAGACCGCGTTCCGACCCTCGCCGGCGGCGAGGTCCAGGCCGACACCCGGCTCGCGGGTCGCCAGACGGTCCTCGACAAAGATGTTCGGTCCTCGCGACCAGAGGCGATCCGACGATCGGTAGCGGTCGTCCCACTCCGTCGAGTTCACCTAACCGAACTCGATTCCCTGGGCGAGCGGCAGATCGTCGCCCCAGTTGATCGTCGTCGTCTGGCGGCGCATATAGGCCTTCCACGCGTCGGACCCGGCCTCACGACCGCCACCCGTCTCCTTCTCGCCACCGAAAGCACCACCGATCTCCGCTCCGGACGTGCCGATGTTGACGTTGGCGATCCCGCAGTCCGAGCCGGTGTGGCTGAGAAACCTCTCCGCGTTCTTGAGAGATTCGGTGAAGATCGCCGAGGAGAGACCCTGGGTCACCCCGTTCTGGATCTCGATCGCCTCGTCGAGAGTGTCGAACTCGATCACCCAGAGCACAGGGGCGAATGTCTCGTCCTGGGTTATCGATGCGTTCTTCGGCACCGCGACGATGGTCGGCTCGACGAAGTACCCGTCTCGGTCAATCCGATTGCCGCCGGTGACGACCCTGCCGCCTTGCTCCCGGGCGATGGAGACGGCGCTCTCGAGCTGGGAGATCGCCTGCTCGGACACGACCGGGCCCATCAGCGTCCCCTCCTCGAGCGGATCGCCGATCGTCACCTGGCTGTACGCCTCGGCAAGACGGCCAATCATCTTGTCGGCAACCGCGCGATGGACCAGGAGGCGGCGCAGGGTCGTGCAACGCTGCCCAGCGGTGCCCACCGCGGAGAAGAGGGCCGCCCGGACCGCCAGATCGAGATCGGCGTCGTCCATCACGATGATGGCGTTGTTGCCACCCAACTCGAGGATCGTCCTGCCCATGCGCTGGGCCACGGCCGGCCCGACGATCCTGCCCATGGCACACGAGCCCGTCGCCGAGATGAGAGGGAGCCGGGTGTCCTGATTCATGGCAGTTCCCACCGTCTTCCCGTCACCGACTGCAAGGTTGAACACTCCCTCGAACCCCGATCCATCCATTACGGATTGCGCGATCTTCGTGACGGCAATCGCAGTCAGCGGTGTCCGCTCCGACGGCTTCCAGACCACGGTGTCCCCGCAGACTGCGGCGATGGCGGCGTTCCACGACCACACCGCGACCGGGAAGTTGAAGGCCGAAATGACCCCGATAGGGCCGAGCGGATGCCAGTGCTCGTACATGCGATGGTCGGGACGCTCCGAAGCCATGGTGCTTCCATAGAGCTGCCGGGACAGGCCGACTGCGAAGTCACAGATGTCGACCATCTCCTGGACCTCGCCTACCCCCTCGGGGAGGATCTTTCCCATTTCGAGCGTCACTAGAGTGCCCAGAGGCTCGATCTTCTCCCTGAGAGCGACCCCGAGACGCCGGACGTATTCTCCCCTCTTCGGAGCCGGGAGCCGGCGCCAGCGCTCGAATGTCTCCGCCGAGCTCTGAACGACCCTCTCGTAGTCGTCGAGTGAGGCCATGGCCACTGACGCGAACGGCTCTGCGGTCGTGGGATTGATGACCTCGATCGTCTCACCGGTCGCATCCACCCACTCCCCGGCGAAGACTCCCGAGTTGTGATCGCCGAGATCGAGCGCATCGAAGATCTCGTTGACCCTCATCGTGCGGCCACCACCTCTATCTCGACCAGAAACCCCCCGGGAAGTGCCCCCGCCTGGAAGGCCGAGCGCGCCGGCGCGTCCCCCTCGAAGTACGAGCCGTAGATCTCGTTCACTGCCGGGTAGTCCTCGATGTCGGCCAGAAAGATCGTGGTCTTGGCGATGTCCTCGAAGTCGAGGCCCACGTCACCGAGCAATGACCCGATGTTGCGCATCACCTGATGTGTCTGGGCGCCGATCTCGTCGGGCGCCCTTCCTCCGGTCTCTGGGTCGAGCGCTACCTGTCCGGAGAGGAACACCAGGCCACCCGCCTCGGTGACGAACGAGTATGGACCCATCTTGGAGGGTGCGGACGGGGTGTTCGGGACGGTCTTGGGCAAGCTCAGCTCCTTGGATCAGGCAGGTCGAGAGTACCGAAGTGCCGGGGATGAGTCTCCCGGTGCGCCGGGATGATCGGCCGGCTTCGGATCAGGGACGTGCCCCGGGCGAGAGCCGCTCTCGGATGGGGCGGGAGCCTCGGCGGTCCGCCTGCAGGCTTGCGCCCGGATCGCGAGCGGGGCGCCTCTACGAGAAGGAGTTGCCGCACCCGCAGGTGCGGGTGACGTTCGGGTTCTCGATGGCGAACCCGGCTCCCATGAGGCCGTCCTTGTAGTCCAAGGTGGAGCCGCGGACCATCTCGGCACTGTCCGGGTCCACCAACACGCGCACGTCATCGAAGTGCTCGATGATGTCGTTGGGGTCGACCTCTGAGTCGAAGAACATCTCGTAGGAGAAGCCGCTGCATCCACCTGGCCGAACCGCCATCCGGAGGGCCAGACCGGGGTCGTTCTCCTCGGCGATGAGCTCACGGACCTTGGAAACGGCACCTGGCGTGAGGTTGACCGTCTTCTGGGGCTGGTTGGACTTGATGGTGAGAATCTGGGTCATACGCGCTCTCACTCTAATCGTGACGACGGCATGCGTCATTCCCCCTATCGCCGTAGTGGAAATTACACTGGGCCCGGATGCCAACGAGGGATCAGATCCTCCGAACATTGGAAGGGGTCTACGACCCGGAGCTCGGGGGCAACGTGGTCGAGCTCGGGATGATCACCGACGTCGAGATCGACGGCCCTGCGGTGGAGATCGGGCTCGCACTCACCGTGGCCGAGTGCCCGCTTCGCTCACAAATCGAGGGAGACGTCTCCCGGCGAGTAGAAAAGATGCCCGACGTGGCCAGCGTCACGCTGCGCACCACGGCGATGACGAAGAAGCAACGGGCCGGGCTCATGTCGATCGCACGGATGAAGGCGCGGCAGAACTCAGAGCCGACACGGGTCCCGTCGTCCACCCGGGTGCTGGCCATTGCTTCCGGCAAGGGCGGCGTGGGGAAGTCCTCGATTTCGGTGAATCTCGCCGCGTGGCTCGCGTCCGCGGGTTATCTGGTCGGGTTGCTGGACGCAGACATCTGGGGGTTCTCGGTCCCCCGGATGTTGGGCGCCGACGGAAGGCTCGAAGCCGACGCGACCACGAAGCTGATCTCTCCGGTGACTGCCCACGGCGTCAGCACGGTCTCCACCGGGCTGATAATCGATGACGAGGAGACAGCCCTCATGTGGAGAGGGCTGATGCTGTCGAAAGCCCTCGAGCAGTTCCTCAAGCAAGTCGATTGGGGGGAACTCGACTACCTGGTAATCGACATGCCGCCAGGAACCGGTGATGTGCAGATGGCTCTCACCCGGATGCTCCCTCAGGCCGAAATGGTCGTTGTCACTACTCCACAGAAGACCGCGCAGAAGGTCGCCGTTCGGGTGGCCGACATGGCCCGTCGCTCCCACATGCCGATCGTCGGTGTCGTGGAGAACATGACCGGCGAGGTGTTCGGGCGGGGAGGCGGCTCGGAGCTCGCAGGTGCGTTGGGTGTGCCCCTAGTCGGTGAGATCCCCCTCGACCCTGCAGTCGTCGAGGGTGGTGACAACGGCCGGCCAGTCGTGCTCGGGCCTCCCTCGCCGGCAGCGGCCGCACTCGCCGCCATCGCAGAGAGCCTCGTCTCGATGGTGCCTCCGGCCGAGTTCGAGACCTGTACCGGACGGATAGCGAAGTTGCTCGCGGACCTCGAAGACGGAGCAGCGTGACGAGATGACTAGTCCCATCGGGTGTCGTTGGAAGGGTCCTTTACCGGCCGGCACCTGATACCGACACTTGGAGAGAACGTGCGCTAGAAACCGTTGGGGCGGGTTGGCGTGGGCGGCAAAGGGGACCCGAGAGGGTCCTCTTTTCTCATCCGCAGATCGACTTCACGAGCGGATACGGGTTGACCGCTGAACTGCCACCGGGGTGGTACTCGAAGTGGAGGTGGGGCAGCCAGTCAGGGGCGTTCCCGCTGGTCCCCAGGTATCCGACCACATACCCCTCGGGAACGTGCTGGCCCACCGAGATGTTGCCATATGAGTCGAGATGGGCGTAATAGAACAGGTCGCCGTTCGACGCGGTGAGCCAAAGGGTGAGCCCACCCAGAGTGTTCGTGACGATCCGGCTGATCGTCCCCTCGTAGATCGCCGCCAGCGGAGTTCCCCGGGCAGCCATCATGTCGACGCCCTGGTGTGTCCGTCCCCCCGACCTCGGAGCGCCCCAGGTGTCCGTGAAGGAGACTGCGCCGGCCACGGGACACGCACCCTTACCTGGCTCTCGCGGCAGAGTCGTCGTGGTTGTCGTCGGAGCAGTTGTGGGTGGCGTCGTGGACGTCGTCGAGACTCCAGTAGTGGTAGTCGGGCTCGGCACAGTCGTGGCGGTGGCAGTGGTTGTCGTCGTCGAGGTGGCGCGCCGAGCCTCTTCCTCCCGTCTCAACCTCTCTTCCTCCTCCAGACGGCGTCGCTCCTCCTCCTCCCGGAGACGCCTCTCCTCCTCCTCGACACGCTGTTGCTCGACAAGATCGTCATAAACGGCCTGGGCGGCGATCAAATCCTGCTGGAGCTGCTCGGCGAGGGCCCTCAGCTCGGCCGTGACGATTTCCTGCTCGGCCGCAGTCTCAGCGAGGCGCTCGGTCTGTCGCTCGAGCTCGGACCGGAGAGCGCGCAGTTGGTCGATCACGTCTTCCTCCGACCCCGTCACTTCGCGCAGGTACTCCATCCCGGCTTGATAGTCCTCGTCGGAGCCCGAGAAGAGAACCGATATCGACGCCGAGCTCGAAGCCCCCATATAGAGCTCAACCGCAACTTCCTCCAGTCGCTCCACGGCGTCGGCCAGCTGAACTTTCGCGAATTCGATTGACGCAGTGAGATCCGCAATCTCGTGATCCAGGTCCTGTTGGCGACCCCAAGCCTCCTGCACTGCGTCGCCGAGGGCCTGGGACTCCGCGACGATGCGGTTCACCTCGGCGCGTGCGTCGACAATGTCCTCGTCGGTGACCTGGGCGATCGCAGGTGCAGCCGTGGCCACGACGACGAGGGCACCGATGATCCTGGCGATACGGCTCATGAGGCGGGAGGCACCACTATTTCTTCGCCCTCAAAGGCTATCCGCCCTTCCTGCCGTAGCAAGGTGACATGAGCGCCAACGGAACGGGCAGCGAGAGGGTGCAGCGACGAATCCACATCCGAGTAGACCAGTCCAACGATGTCGGGTATCGAGCTGGTTCCCGACCGGATCGCCTCGAAGATCTCCTCGTGCCGCTGCAGACGATGCGCCACGTACCAGCCGATGACCTCTTCTGGCGACTCCATCTCGTCTCCGTGGCCCGGGTGCAGGCGGGTCAGCCCAGTGCCTCTGAGCTTCGCCAGGGACATCAGGTACTGGCCCATGTCCTCGACCATCACCGAGGATCCTCCCATGATGTGGTCGCCGGTGAACAAGACGTTCCCAGCACGAAAACAGAGGTGGTCGGCCGAGTGCCCCGGGGTGTAGACCGCCTCGAGACGGAGAGATCCGACGTCGAGGCTCCCACCGTCCAGCAGGCGGACGTCAGGCTCGAAGTGGGGCCCGGGCTCGTAGCCGACGGATGGGACCCCCAGATCCGACGCCAGCGGATTGGCCATAGGAGCGTGATCGACGTGCGTGTGTGTGACCAGAACCGCCACGGCATCTCTCTGGCCGATCTTCTCGACGATCGCCCTGCCGTGCTTGGTGTCCACGGGACCCGGGTCGATCACGACCACGCTCCCTTCACCGTCGTCGAGGATCCAGGTGTTGGTGCCCGGCCCGGTGAAGGGACCCGGATTGTTGGCGAGGACTCGCTCGATTCTCAAGATCAGCTCTCAGGCATGTGAATGGGGAGGAGCGAGCCGTCTTGCATGATCCGCGGCTCTATGAGGGTTCGCCCGTCAGCCCCCATCGCCGCGTACGCCGCGTCGTCTATGGACGCGCGCCGCTCGAGCCACCGCAGATGTGACACCGTCGGGAGGATCATCGGCCATTCGCCGTCGTTGTATCGGCCGAGCGCGGCGGAGGGCGTTACCCAGGCGTAGCCGACCAATTCGTCCTCGTCGAGGTCTACCTGAGGCACTTCTCTGGCCCCAAGCAGGTAGAACCTCGTGTCGAAGCGTCGGGCGGACACCACCGGCGTCACCCACCGGGACACCAGTACGAGGGCGCCCCCGTCGATCACGGAGCCATCGCTTTCGATCGCTCGATAAAGGGACTCTCCGTGAAGTCGCGGCGATGGAACCAGCCCGTCGCGAGTCGCCAGGAGCCCGGTCTCCTCGGCCAGTTCCCTCAAGGCCGCCGACCGGTAGTGCCGGTCGTCGTGCGATGAGGCGACGACACGCCGTGCCAGGTTCGATGCGTCCACCTCGTCGACTTTGCCGCCTGGAAAGACGACCAGCCCCCCGAAGTCACCGCGGTCGGGTCGGCGAACCACCAGGACCTCGAAACCCGGATCCGCAGGGCGGAGGACCATCACCGTTGCTGCGGGATCGGGAGAGACAGGCAGGCTTGCCACTCCGGCATCCTACGAACGCAGCACTGGTGACCTGGCACACTTTGCCCCGTGACGAGCACGAACCCCTACAGGGACCTTCCCGCCGTCGACGATCTGGCGGCTCGCTTCCAGGGAAGACTTCCATGGCCTCTCCTGGTCGAAGCGGCCCGCCGTGGAATCCAAGCGGCGCGGAGCGCCCTCGATGCCGGTGGTGAGGCCGACCCGACTGCAGAGGCGTCAAGGGTGGTCGACGCTATGGCGAGGAGCCGCGGAGCCCGGGTGATCAACGCCACAGGAGTCTTGCTGCATACCAATCTGGGAAGGGCGCGCTGGTCCGAGCAGGCCATCGAAGAGGCGGCAAAGGCGGCGGCGCACAGCACCAACCTCGAAGTCGACTTGGATGGCGGCACCCGTGGGCGTCGAGGCGCATACGCGACAGCCCTTCTGATGGAGCTGACAGGGGCGAAGGACGCCATGGTCGTCAACAACAACGCCGGCGCCATCGTCCTGGCTTTGGCCGCCGTTGCGTCCGGCCGATCCGTTCCGGTGTCTCGCGGGGAATTGATCGAGATCGGTGGCGCCTACCGGCTGCCCGACGTGATGGGGGCAAGCGGGGCCAGCCTCGTCGAAGTCGGCACCACCAACCGCACTCGCGTGGCCGACTACGAGACCGCTCTCCAGACATATCGATGCGGCGCCATCTTGAAGGTCCATCCGTCGAACTATCAGATCGAGGGGTACACGTCTGAGGCGGACGTCGCGGCCCTCGGCCAACTGGCGAATTCGGCCGGAGTGCCACTCATCCACGACATCGGCTCAGGTCTCCTCGATGAGAAGGTGCCCTGGCTCCAGGGGAAGCCTCCCGATTGGCTCGGAGAGGAGCCGGGTGCGCGTCAATCTCTGGACCACGGTGCTCACCTGGTCACATTCAGTGGAGACAAGCTCCTGGGGGGGCCGCAGTCAGGCATCATCGTCGGAGACACCGAAACGGTGGGCTCACTTCGCTCACATCCCCTCGCCAGGGCACTGCGTGTCGACGGGACGACACTTGCCGCCCTCACCGCCACACTCGAGGCATTCGCCGACAACGAGGTGACGAGAATCCCCTTCTGGCGCCAGGCCCTGGCAGATCTATCGGCCATTCGCACCCGGGTGGCTTCGCTGGCCGCCCTCGTGGGGGGAGAGGTCGTGGACGGAGTCTCCGCGGTCGGAGCCGGGAGCGCACCGGGAGCGGCGATCCCATCGACGCATCTGGTGCTCGACGGCGAAGACGCACTCTACGAGGCCCTCCTGAGAGCGTCGCCCCCGGTTCTGGCTCGAAGGGCGAGAGGATCCCTGGTCATCGACTTGCGAGCCGTCGATCCCGACGACGACGAGACGATCGCCTCCACAATCCTCAAATGCCGCTGATAGGAACGGCGGGGCATGTCGACCACGGCAAGTCGACACTGATACGCAGGATCACGGGCCGCGACCCGGACCGCTGGGCGGAGGAGAAGAACAGGGGGCTGACCATCGACCTCGGCTTCGCCTGGACGACCCTCTCGAACGGGACAGAGGTCTCGTTCGTCGACGTGCCCGGACACGAGCGCTTCCTCAAGAACATGCTGGCAGGCATCGAGGCGATCGATCTCGCCCTATTCGTAGTGGCCGCCGACGAGGGGTGGATGCCGCAATCCGAGGAGCACCTGGCCGTTCTGGACCTGCTCGAGGTTTCCATCGGAGTGGTTGCGCTCACCAAGGCCGACCTGGTCGACGAAGAAATGCTGGGCCTGGTCGGCGAAGAGGTCAGGGCCCAGCTCGCAGGCACCACCCTCGAACATGCGCGTGTGATCCCTCTCTCTAGCGTCACCGGAGCCGGAGTCGACGACGTCATGACGGAGATAGGGAAGCTTCTGCCTGAAGTAGGGGACGCCCGCGACGGACGGCCGAGACTATGGGTCGACCGCTCCTTCACCGCGGCAGGTGCGGGCACCATCGTGACCGGCTCCCTGCTCGACGGCCGCCTAGCAACAGGGGACGAGGTCGAGGTCTACCCGTCGCGCAAGAAGGGGAGGATCAGGGCCATGCAGAGCCACGAGACGCCCA
>JBFFIL010000018.1:0-11784 GCA_041556535.1 Acidimicrobiia bacterium
GAGATCCGCTTCGATGTGACCGATGGCGGGGCGGTCGTTCCCGTGATCCTCACAGGGACTCCGCCGCCGCTCTTCTCGGACACGGTGCCGGTGCTACTGGAGGGCTCATGGATCGGGGACACGTTCCAAGCCGACAGCGCTCTCATCCGCCACAACGAGAACTACGAGGTTCCCCAGGAGGGGAACTACACGGATAATTGATGCTCGCCCTGCTCGGCTCGGTGGGCCTCGTGGTTGCGCTGGCCGGCGCCGGCCTCCTCGTGTCGAGGGGCGTCGGGGCAGCCAAAGGCAAGAGCCGCGACCTGACCAGACCCGTGTCGTTGCTCGTTGCCGGCTCAGCCGCCTCGATGACCGCGATGGTGATCGCGCTCCTCAGCGACGATTTCTCCCTCGCATACGTGGCCAACCACCACGCGTCCGCGACACCTTTCCCGTTCGACGTGGCGACCGCATGGGCGGCGCTCGAAGGCTCGATCCTCCTCTGGGGCCTGGTCCTCTCGGGCTTCACATGGTTCATGGTGAGGAGATACGAGCATTCCCCCGACCCCCTAGGGGCAGCCGCCTTGGCCGTGATGGGAGCCGTGGCGCTGTTCTTCTTCGGGCTGATGGTCACGGTCGCCAACCCCTTCGAGGTTTGCACCGGCGCCCTGCCGTCCGGGTGCGCGACTCAGAGTCCCTGGCCCTTCTCCACGATCACGGCGCCCCTCGACGGGCCGGGGCCGAACCCACTCCTCCAAAACCACGTGCTGATGGCGGTTCACCCCCCCATGCTCTACCTGGGATACGTCGGCCTGACGGTTCCGTTCGCGTATGCGATCGGGGCGCTGGCTCTCAAGACGCCAGGGCCCGAGTGGTTGCGCCGGTCGCACCGAGCGACCCTCGTAGCCTGGTCGTTCCTCACACTCGGGATCGCCCTGGGTGGCTGGTGGGCTTATGAGGTGCTCTCATGGGGTGGATACTGGGCGTGGGACCCGGTCGAGAACGCATCACTGATGCCGTGGCTGGTCGCTACGGCATTCCTCCATTCGGCCGTCGTGCAGCAGCGCCGGGGGACGCTACAGGCCTGGAATTTCATACTCGTGATCGCTGCGTTCTCGCTGACCATCTTCGGAACGTTCCTGACGCGGTCCGGGACGATCAACTCCGTCCACTCCTTCACCCAATCCGCTATCGGGCCCGCCCTCTTGGGATTCCTCGTCGTTGTCCTGACCGGATCGTTCATGCTCTTCTCAGCAAGGGCCCACATCGTTGCGAGCCCTACGCGAATCTCCCACATCGTGTCCCGCGAGGGAACATTCCTGTTGAACAACCTGCTCCTGTCGGTCTACGCGTTCGTCGTGATCGTCGGAACCACCTATCCCCTCTTTCTCGAGGCATTCACCGGGACTCAGGTGGGGGTCGGGGAGCCCTTCTTCAACCGTCTGGCAGTTCCCCTGTCATTCGCGCTGCTTCTGGTCATGGGGTTCGGCCCCGTCACCCCGTGGCAGGGCGCCACCGGCGAGATGCTCTGGGCGAGAACACGACTTCCGGCGTTGGCCGCCCTCAGTGCGGGCGCACTCACCGCAGTGTTCGTCACCAGGATCGGTTGGGTCGTGTTGGCCGTCATGCTCGGCACCTTCGTGGTCGGGTCCATCGCCGGTTTGCTGACCGAACAGGCCAGGCGTCGCTCGGTCGCCCGGAGGATCGGCAAGGCGGCTGCGACCCTGGAGGTCATCAAGGGCGACGTGCCCTTCTGGTCGGGTCAACTGAGTCACGTCGGCGTGGTGATGATCGCGCTGGGCATAGCGTTCGCGGCCAACATGGGGACACACCTGGAAGCGGACGTGAGCCCCGGCGACACCGTTGTATTCGCAGGATTCGAGATCACCTACGAGTCGCCCTTTCAGCGATCGACAATTTCCAAGACCACTCGAGGAGCGCGAATGTCGGTCTTCGAGGAGGGCCGCCTGGTAGCGGTCCTGGAGCCGGCCGCCAATTTCTTCGGCTCCGACACCTCGGGGATCAGCACTCCCGACGTCCTCACCCGTCCGAGCGGTGACCTCTACCTGACGCTTCTCAGCCTCGATGCGGAGACGGCGACGGTGGCTTTCGACACGTCGCCTCTCATATGGCTCCTATGGCTCGGCGGGGCGACCACTGCCGCTGGCGGCTTTTGGTCCGTAAGCGACCGGAGGCGAGGGGCTCGCGGCGCCGAGGCTCGACAGACGGCCAATGTCTGACCGCCTCCGCAACACTCTCTACCTGGCTGTCATGGGCGTCCTCACGACTGTCGTGGTGGCACTTGTCGCGACGGCCCCCGACAACTCCGATCGGGTGGAGAGAATCGGGTCACAGGTCAAATGCCCCGTCTGTCAGGGAGAGTCCATCGCTGACTCTCCGGCCCAGATGGCGCGGGACATGATGGATCTGGTACGAGAAGGGGTCGCAGCAGGACTCGATGACCAGCAGATCATCGCCGAGCTGCTCTCGTCCTACAGCGGCGCCCTCCTCCTGGACCCACCGGCGTCGGGAAACACCCTGATCCTGTGGCTCGCCCCTGTTGCAGCCCTCGCCGTGGGCATCACTGTGATCGTCTGGTGGCGGCGCCACCCTGCTCGAGGTTCAGCCGAGCCCGATCCGGGCCGGGGAAAGCGCGGTGTTGCCACCGCTGTCGTCATCTCGTTGGCATTCGGGGCCGTAGTCCTGATCGCAGCGGTGTCTATACAGGATCGCGAGGGTCTCGCCACGGGAGTTGCCAGCCTCGACGACCAGGATCTCGAATCCGTGTCCAATGAGACCATGGAGGCAGTGATCGCTGCCAATCTCGACCACCCGGCCGTCGACGGTATGCGCCTCGCCCTCGCAAACCGCTACTTCGAAGAAGCCCAATATGGAGCCGCTCTCGATCACTATCTGGCCGTTGCCGAGTCACCCGTCGCCTCTGAACCACAGATGGTGGCTGCGCTTGTCCAAATGGGCCGGCTCGTCTGGGACGGGAACGCAGAGGCCGGGCTGGCCATTGAGCTCTTGGACCAGGCCCTTTCCATCGACCCGGGGGATCCTGCCGCCCTCTATCACAAGGCCGTGGTGCTGTGGTGCGGGCTGGGAGACGCTGATCGAGCTGCCGCGTTGTTCGGTGGTCTCGCCGCCGGGGACCTGGAGCCAATCTCCGGCTTCGCCAAATCCGCACTCGACGCCATCGAAAGTGGAGAGGAGTGCTCGTGACCGGTCGATGGCTGAGGTGGCTTGGCTACGGGGCTGCACTCGGCACAGTCGTGCTGGCGGTCGTCCTCGCATCGCGCTTCGGCGCAGACCCCCAGCTCGTCCCCTCCCCACTTCTCGGGCAGCCTGCTCCTGGTTTCGAGCTCGAAACCGTCGACGGAACCGGAAGCGTGCGTCTGGGCGACTACGAGGGCAGCATCGTCGTCGTCAACTTCTTCGGTTCATGGTGCCTCGAGTGCATTCGCGAGCACGACGACTTTCTCGCAGCATCGGATGCCTTCGGGCCCGGCGGAGTCAGGTTCATCCTGATCAACTACCTGGAGACTCCAGAGCGGTCAGCCGCCTACCTAGACCGTGCGGGCAGATCCGAGTTCACCGACTACCTGGACGACCAGAGAAGCCGCACAGCCATTGCCTACGGGGTGTTTGGCATCCCGGAAACGTTCTTCATCGATGAGACCGGGACCGTCGTCGGGAAGGTGATAGGCGAGATAAACGCTGTGACTCTCGGTGCCACGATCGACGCAATCCGGCGCGGCGAGCGTCCTGGGCAGTCGGTCACAGGCGACACCCGACAGCGCCCCGACGCCTAACGGTTGAGAATCTCCACGGAGACCTCGTCGAAGTTGACCGTGTCAAGGGTGGCGGGGCCGGTGCCCAGCAGATAGACGTCGAAGAAACCAAGCAGATAGTTGTCGACTATCGGGATGATCCGGCCCGCTGGGATTGGGCCCTTCCATCCGAAACGGCCGGCGACCGGTGATATCAGAGGTGTGAGCACGAAGTCGTTGTGGCCGGCACCGGCGATACCCACGACATAACTCACTTCGTCGCTGCGGCCCGCGATGCCGCGCACGAGTGAGTCGTTCTCAGTTCCTATCCAATCCTCGGACCGCATGAACAGCGACGGTGTGGAGGCGGTGATTCGTATCACCCGATCGGGAAGAGGCTCGACCCAGGCATCCATCCCGAGCACCGCATCGCACCGTCTGTCCTCGAGGCAGACCTTTACGGCGGCGCCGCCTCCCGTCGAGTGGCCGTACACACCGATCCGTGTCAGGTCCGCCCCACGCCAAATCAGGGAAAAGGCACCCGACTCGCCTCTGTCCAACTCGTCCAGAATGGTGACGATGTCGTCCGCGAAGGTCTCGACGAGCAGCTCCGCCGCGTCCCGGTAGGCCTCCGCACCCACCTCCTCCTCTTCGGGAAGGGCCGTGGCGTCGTGGTTGATCACTTCACCGTCGGGGAATCTGACCCCTACCGAGCCGAAAGTGTGATCGGGGGCGATGACGATGTAGCCGTTCGAGACCAGCGTCTCGATCTGGTTGACCGCGATACTCCTGAATCCGGTCCAGCCATGGCTGTAGACGATGATGGGAAAGACGCCCTCGGCCATTGGGGGTTGTTGTGTCGCATGCGAATCCGTGTATCGGGTGTGGTCGAGGAACCACGAGGGGAACCCGAGCAGCCTCGCCGTAGCGGGAGCGACCACATCCCAGTCTGTGCTCCAAGGCAAGGCCGTGCCTGGACCGGACCCGAGAGCCGGGTACCAGACCTGGGCCATCAGGCGGCGGGGAGCGCCCGGCGAGGGGCCGTATGCCTCCGCCCGATCCGGGTCGACCAACTCCACCGTGAACGTCCCGATCGCTTGTGGCCCGGGTGGAACGGGCAGTTCCGGCACCGGAAGAATCGCCGCGAGGCCGGCCGCCAGCGTCAGACCAGCGGTTCCGAACAGCCCCCGGGTCAGCCGTCTCGACCATGTGAGACCGCGCTCGAGGTATATGACGTCACCGATCGCGAGCCCCAGCGAGACCAGGTAGATGGGAAGGAGTTGCCAGCGGTAACCCTCGATCTGGAGCTGGAGGATGAATGCGATGGTGAGCAGGCCCGCGGCGACTCCTCGACGGGGCCTCACCCCGAACACGGCGGGCCATATCACGGCGAACGCCGCCACAAACGCAAGGATCAGTTCAAAACGCCTCACAACGGTGAGGTTATGACCTTCCTCAGCCCGACACGGCTAGCAAGTTGTCCAACTCGGCCCTGAGGAACTCCTCACCACGCTCCCCGAACCAAGCATTGACCACAGTCCGGTCCGATGCGATCAGGAAGACGACCGGTTGCGAGGGGACCCCGTACAGAGCGAAGATCTCATGGTTTTCGTCGAGACCCCAAAGGACCTCACCCGAAACGAGAAGCTGTTCGGCACGGGCCCTGGTGTCCGGAAGGTTCGCTTTCCATGCAGGTGCCACGAAGTCGACTCGATCGGAGTACTCCGCCGCGAGGCGGTCTATGACGGGCAACTCCCGCCGGCATCGAGTTCACCACTCGGCCCAGAAGACCAGAAACACCGGCTTGTCACCCTCGGACAGCGTGTATGAGCCTCCCGTGCCCAAATCCAGGGTGAAGTCCGGTGCGGGCATCCGGTCCGACGTCGTTGTCGTGGACTCGGGCAGGCTGGTGGTTGGCGAGGGGCTCGAGGACGGGGGTACCCCAGCGGGCCCCTGTTCGTTGCCGGCCCCGGTCGTAGGTAGCTCGTGAGACGAGGTGGTCGTAGCCGCATCCACCGCGCCGCCGCACGCTGAAACGAGCAACAGAGAGAGGGCGAGACGGCGCACCGGACAAACGCTAGGCAACATCTCGTATAAAGGAAGTAAATGGGTCCCGCAGGTCCATGGGATCATCGCCAAGCGTTGTACACTCGCCGTCCCGTGCCAAAGACGACGCTGTACTTCGCCTACGCCTCGTTTCTCGACCCGGATCGAATCGCTTCGGTCGCACCCGGCGCGAAGTTTCTCTTCACAGCGCACTACCCCGAGACGCGGCTGGGGTTCGTGGAGAACGGCCCCAACGGCGCCGTGGCGACCCTTGTGAGGGATTCGGCACACACCGTGTGGGGCGGAGTGTTCGAGATTCCCGGTGATGAGGTCGGATCACTCAAAGACGCCGAGCGGACTGAGGGGCGGGTCGAGGGATTCGATCACAAGGCAGTCGACCGCGAGGGAAACAAGTACGACTGTCTGACCTTCGTCGCACAAGTAGAGCCGACCGGAGATCTTCATCCGTCATCCGACTACTTGGACACGATGGTCCGGGGAGCCCGGCATTGGAGCCTCCCCGCCGGGTGGGTAATGGGTCTGGAGGACCTCGCCGAAGACCCTCTCTTTTCGTAGAGGGCGCTACCTCGGCGGCGAGCCTCCGTTGCTGCCGGCCAGCCCCTTGGCACCCGGCCCGGCTAGTCCCCTTCGCCGACGGGGAAGAGCCGGTAGAGACCCCAGGCGAGGACAGCGCCGATGAGCGGCGCGTAGATGTAGACCCACAACGGGTCGAAATTGCCCGAGAGCGCAGACGGCCCGAACGAGCGAGCAGGGTTCACCGACGCTCCGGAAAACGGTATGCCCGCAAGGTGAACCGCAACCAGCGTCAGAGAGATGGCGGCCGGCGCGTGGCTGGCCCCTCGCTGAACCACGACCATGATCGTCCATACGAATATCGCGGTGAGCATCACCTCCATGAAGATCGCCACGGAGAGGTCGTCATAGGTGGTCATGGTCATACCCACCTCCTCGGAGCTCGTCGCTGCCCGCACGACCAGCGAAGCAACACCGGCTCCGGCGAACTGACCCACCCAATATCCGATCGCGTCGCCCAGCGACATTCGCTTGTCGAGCAAGAACGCCAGGGTCACGGCCGGGTTGAAGTGAGCTCCCGAGACGTGACCGACGACCCAGATTCCGGCGAGCAGCGCCAACCCGAACCCGAATGCGATCGCGACGATCTCGGCCGCCCCGGTAGCGCCACCGACGGAGAGAATCGTCATCGAGCCGACGCCCACAAGGATGAACGTGCCCAACAGCTCTGCCGCGTACTTGTTAATGACCAAAGGACTCCTCCTCGTTAGGCCCGGTCGTCCGTCCAGCGACTCCACCCGCTGGACTGCAGGGCGGCAGGATATTTGGCGAGAGGACCGGAGTGGCGCCTTTTGGATGACCACTTCGCCTGTCCTGGGTGCGGATGGCAACATCGCCTCGTGCTCGCCGCCTTGAATCTCGGTGCCTTGCTCCTCGGAGTGGCTACGGGCGGCCTCACTGCGTCCCTGTTGTCGCTGGCTGTCGGCGGGCTTCTATCCATTGCGGAGGTTCCGTCCGGCGACAACATCGGACTGGTCATCGGGATCCTGGTCGGGCTCGCCGCAGGAGGATGGGTTTCGGGGAAGCGGGCGAAGCACTCGTCGAGGTTCCATGGAGCGGTGACAGGGCTTGCTCTCGCATTCGTGATGACCGCCGTGGCGCGACTGGGAGGTAGTCCCGCTGGAACGACCACGATCCTGTGGCTGGCCTTCGTCTCGGTGGTGGTGTCTGCCGGATCCGGGTGGCTGGCCGGCAGACGCAAGGAAACTCCAACCTAGACTTCCCCATGCGAGCCCGCCGGACGGCCGCAGCCGCAAGGCTGAGGAAAGTCCGGACTCCAAAGGGCAGGGTGCTGGATAACTTCCAGGCGGGGCGACCCGACGGAAAGTGCAGCAGAGAGCAGACCGCCGATGGCCCGGACCGGGCACAGGCAAGGGTGAAACGGTGGTGTAAGAGACCACCAGCGCAGCGGGCGACCGCCGCGGCTGGCAAACCCCACTCGGAGCAAGGCCAAGCAGGGACGCGGTGGCCCGCCGGTCAAGTCCCGGGTAGGCCGCATGAGCGCTGCGGAAACGCCGCGCCAAGATGGATGGCCGTCCTCGACAGAATCCGGCTTACAGGCGGGCTCGCCCCTCTTCCGAGACAGCTCGGCTTTGACGCCGACCTCGAGCTCCTAACTACCGTCTCGAAGAGGATGTGCGGCAGATTCTCCATCACCGGCGAACTCGACTTCTACGCCGAGTACTTCGGAGTCGACGAGGTTGTCACCGAGCGCATCGAGCCAAGTTGGAATGTGGCGCCGACCGATCCCGTCTACACGATCACCGAGAAGGAAGGCCGCAGATTGCTCGGGTCCATGCAATGGGGCCTCGTGCCACATTGGGCAACCGACACCAAGACGATCCACATCAACGCGCGAGCCGAGACCGTGGCGACCACAGCTGCATTCAGGGATTCGTTCGCCCGTAGACGCTGTCTGATCCCGGCCGACGGCTTCTACGAGTGGGAGCCGCCCGAACAGGGCCGCACCCCGCACTGGGTCTATCGCGCCGACGGGCACCCGCTGGTGTTCGCCGGGATCTGGGCCTCCAGGCGAGATCCTGACAGCGGCGACTGGCTTCGCACGTGTTCAATTGTCACGACCGGCTCAACGGGGCCGATCGCTCCCATTCATGACCGCATGCCGGTCGCCCTCGACCCACGGGTGTGGGGAGCCTGGATAGACCGCGGTGTCACCGATCCGGGGAGAGTCCTCGATTCACTCCAGGTCATCGACTCAGAGGCCCTCATGGAGCACGTCGTGTCGCGCCAGGTCAATTCCGTGCGAAATGACGATCCGTCCCTGCGCGAGCCTGCCAAGCCAGAGACACTCTTCTGAGCAAGCAAGCCCTCTCCCGCTTTGCTGCCATCGCCCTCTTCGCTTCGGCGTGCTCAGGGTTGGTCGGGGACACCCCCGTCGACACGAATGGGACGCCACCGCCTACAGGACAGGCCACAACCAGCCAACCAACGCGGGAGTGCGTCCAGCTCACTGGATCGTCGGAGCCAATCGACACGGGAGCGATCTCCACCGACGCGTTGGTCATGTCGGGTGAACAGTTCTTGTGCGCGGACGACGTGGTCGTCGTCGGGGAGCTCGACCTCAACGACATCTCAGCGGCCGCGCAGTTGGCCGCGGCACTAGGCGGCCCGCTCCTATTCCCTCATCCGCTTCTTGCATCGGAATTGGGACGCCTCCAGCCAGTCGTGGTTCACGTCGTGGGGAATCTGGACATCGTGCCCCCTCCTGGAGCCCGATTGCTGTCACACACGCGCGCCGAGGCGGCGGGTCGGGCGGGGGAAGCTCTTGGCACGGCGGAATTCGTCGACCTCTTCCCCCAGGTGTCAACGGCGACCATTTCTGAAGCCGTAATGGCTGTCGCTGCAGGTGACCGGGTCGCGGTTGCTGGGCCCGACCCCGTCGGCTCGGACATCCTCCCCGAACCCCACATCCCAGCGGACGAACTGATCGAATCACTTGCCGTTCCCTCGACGACGGGTGAGGTTTGGCTGGTCGCGGCATCCAGCCCTGCCCACATCCTTCTCGCCACCTCGGCCAGCAAGAGGGCCGGGGCGTCCGTAGTCGCGTTCGACGCGACCGACCTGCTCGCCTACCCCGTCGTCAGCAACGCCCTCACCGGGCGGACCCCATCGGATTTACGGTTCGTGGGAACAAGCCCGCATGTCGACCCCTGGCACTTGGAAGTTCTGATCAACGGTCGACAGGTTCCCGGAGGAGGCTTTGTAATTCTCCCCGAGGATCGGCCCCGGCGGTATGTGGCGTTCTACGGACACCCCGTGACGTCCGCTCTCGGAGCCCTCGGTGAGCAAGGACCGGAGGCCACAATCGAGCGACTGCAGTCGTTACTGGCTGCTTACGAGGGAGACGGCTCCCAGACCGTGCCAACATTCGAGATCATTGCGACCGTTGCAGCCGCATCGGCCACCGACGACGGCGATTACAGCTTCGAGTGGCCGGCATCCACCTTCGAAGACTGGGTCGCCGCCGCGGAAGCCGGCGGCGCCTATGTGATCCTCGATCTCCAGCCAGGCCGGGATGACTTCCTCAGCCAGGCCATGCAGTACGAAGACCTCCTGAGATCCCCGAACGTCGGCCTCGCCCTCGACCCGGAGTGGCGGCTCAAGCCGGACCAAGTGCACCTCAAACAGGTGGGGCGGGTGTCTGCCGAGGAGGTGAACTCAGTGATCAACTGGCTCGCCGATCTGGTTCGTGAGAACGGGCTCCCGCAGAAGATGTTGATCGTGCACCAGTTCCGGACATTCATGATCCAGGATCGAGACTTGCTGGAGAACCGCCCCGAGATCCAGTTGGTCATCCAGATGGATGGCAACGGAACAGAGACAGAGAAGGACAACACCTACGCGACACTCACCGAGGGGACCGAGACCGCATTTTGGGCATGGGGTTGGAAGAACTTCTTCGATGAGGACGTCCCGGGGCCGCCCACGCCCCAGAGCACCATGGGCAAGAACCCGGTACCTGTCTATGTCAGCTATCAATGAGCGCGCAATCTCGAGCCTGAGCAAAGGACGGTCGTGACCAAGTTCGCATATTTCTGCGGCCACGAACAGTGGCACCCCGAACAACTCGTCGAACACGCCGTCCTGGCAGAGGCTGCGGGCTTCGACATGGTTGTCGTATCCGAGCACTTCCATCCCTGGGTCGACGACGCCTCGGCTTCCGGCTTCGCCTTCTCAACCATCGGAGCCATGGCCGCCGTCACCTCCACCATCCGATTCTCAACGGGAGTCACAACCCCTCTGTTTCGCTATCACCCCGGTGTCGTGGCACAAGCAGCCGCCACATTGGACCGCCTCTCCGAGGGAAAGTTCACTCTCGGTGTGGGCACGGGCGAGAACATCAACGAAGGCCCACTCGGGTACGAGTTCCCGAATTACGAGGAGAGGAACGCGCGCATGAGCGAGTCACTCCAGATCATGCGCCGCCTCCTCGACGGAGAGAAGCTCACCTTCTCCGGTGACTACTACACGACTGATCGGGCCAAGCTCTACTCCCCGCCGACAGGACCCGTCCCGATTCTCATGGCTGCCGGCGGCCCAAAGTCGGCGACCCTGGCCGGAAGACTGGCTCAAGGGGTGATCACTTCAGTCAAGGACCCGGCTGAAACGATTACCCGCGTCATAGAACCCCTCCACGCCGCCGCCGCTCGGGAGGGCAATCCCAAGCCAACCGTCCTCGCCACCAGGTGGTCGCTCTTCGCCTCATCCGAAGAGGAAGCCTGGGAGGCATTGTTTTCCTGGCGTGGGCTGCGCGCACCCGGCCGACTCGAGGCCGTCGATCCCCCGGAGCTGAGGGAGCGAGCCGATGCGATGGAGCGCGACGAGATACTGGGGCGATACACACTGGTCTCCGACAGCGAGGCGATCGTCGATACCTACAGACCGCTGATCGAAGACCTGAACGCCGACATCGTCACCTTTCAGATGGCAGCCCTGGATCAGCCGGCCCTAATTGCCAAGCTCGGCTCCGAGGTTCTGCCCCGGCTGCGGGGATGATCAGCCCACCCGGGTGATCACCTCGACCAATTGGAGGATTCCCTGGACGATCTCGGGGGGAAGCCCGGAGCGCTCGGATGCAGCGAGCAGCGACGGGACGATCTCGCGCAGCCGTGAGAGAATCAGCCTTGCCTCATCGGTCTCGGACAGAAGGAGCCTTTCCACCGGTTGGATCATCCTCGGGGCCAGACCCGAGCCGAAGGACGCAAACAGGTCTATTCGGTAGCCGTCCTGCTCACGCACCAACACCTCACGCCGACCGCCTGCAGGCGAGTTGACCACCACCACCTCGAACAAGAGGCCATCGCTGCTCGCTGGCTCCCCGATCTGGTAGCCCACCGGGCCGAGCAAGAAGGTCCCCGTCCCCTGGGCAAAC
>JBFFIL010000019.1:0-11429 GCA_041556535.1 Acidimicrobiia bacterium
GGCGGCCCATGACGATCGCGTCTGCGGACACACGCTCCGCCATCGTGGCTATCTCGAGATCAGGCCTGCCGAAGGCCAGCTCCTCGGCCCTGACCACACCGCCTCGCTCGCGGATGACGGCCGCGGCATCGGAGACGATGCGCCTGCCGGCGTCCTCTAGAGCACTCCGCCGTGCCACATAGCTGTGCTCCAACTGGCTGAAGTCGTGGACGAAAGGATGCAGGTGGACGGGAACCAGGTCCCTCTCTGGAACGACGTGAATGATGTCGACCTCGGCGCCGAAACAGGAGGACAGCCTCGCAGCCATCTCGGCTGCGCGGTTGGAGTGATCGGAGCCGTCAACCGCAAGCAGGATTCTCTCCATGACACCTCCTTTGGCAATCATCCTGAGGCGAATCCGACCTGGGCACATAGGGGCAAACGGCCTTTTCGGGTACCGAACATCTCGGCTTCGGGACCATCGGCCCTTTCTCTGATTGAACCCACAAGGCATGATCGTGCCATGACCAGCGACGACGCCTATCAGCGAGAGGCTGAGGAGTCGGCACAGGGCACCGACCTATTCGTAGCTCCCGTGGCCGAGCTCCGTCTGTACGAGCTCGAGGAGTCGGCGCAAGGCGTGGACCTGTTCCAAGCCCCCGGAGGTGACCTGCAGGCAGAGGATGCACTCGACCAGGCCGAGGCGTCCGGCTGGATCCCGGAGAAGGAACTGGGCATGCCCTCGGGGCCGATAGCGCGGGCTAGAGCTCACCACTCCACGTTGCGTGAGGCCATGGGCCACACGGAGCAGGCCCTGGGACGGCCCGTGGGGACGTCGGATTGGGGGCAGGTGGTGGGGGATGGGCTCGACCGAATCCAAGAGGCTCTGATGGACCATGTCGCAGAGGTCGAAGGCACCGAGGGGCTGCTGGCAGATGTGGAGCTGCAGGCTCCCAGACTGACGGTCGACGTGGATCTCCTCCGCCGGGAGCACGAGACGCTCCAGCGCTCTCTCGAACAGGCACGGACGACCCTGCGCGGGGCCGAGATGGTCGGCAAAGCTGGCTACGAACCCGTTCGCCGCCGAGTCATGACCGTCCTGGGAAGGCTCATGCTTCATCGCCAGCGCGCCGCCGACCTCGTCTACGAGGCCTATAACGTCGACATGGCCGCCTCTGACTGAACTCTCGCGGCTGAGACTCGTTATTGCCTGGCGACTCCGGAGCAGTGGTCGTTGACACTCGGCTGAGCCTCACCGATCGTCCTTGGAGCGAAGGCCGAACTCCCCTACTTGTTCCACCCGGAGGTAGGGCAATCTCGCGCATCGGAGGTGTTCTGAATGCGGATCAGTGACCTGATGACGACGAACGTCATCACAATCGGGCCCGACGCGTCCCTGAAGGAGGCTGCCAGACGAATGCTCGAAGCGGGCGTCAGCGGTCTACCCGTTACCGACCATGACGCTGTGCTCGTCGGGATCATCACCGAGGCGGACTTCGTCAGGAACGAGGCCGATAGGGGCACGCGGAAGCGGGCCGGGCTTCTACGCTGGCTCACCCATGATGCTGGTTTCTCATCACACGAGAGGAAGGTGGGCGACGTGATGTCGTCACCTGTGCTCACCGCTGAGCCGGACGACACTCACACCGAAGCTGCAAGATCGATGGCAAAGAACAACATCAAGCGGCTTCCGGTCCTGGAGAATGGGAGAATGGTAGGAGTGGTGTCGAGAGCTGACGTGCTGCGCAGCTTCGTGCGGCCGGACAAGGCAATCATCGATCAGATCAGCGACGACCTCATGAGGAGGGTCCTCTGGGTGGACGCCGACCGTGTCAACATCCGCTGCGTCGACGGAAACGTCGTACTCACGGGGCGCCTGGAGACAAAGTCGGACGCGGATCTGCTGGTCAGTCTCACCGAGAGGCTGGATGGCGTCGCTTCGGTCCAGTCCGAACTGACCTGGGAGCTGGACAACACCAAGCTCGATACCACCAGCCGTGTGTCCGTGCCTTTTCTCGACCGGGGTCGTTAGGTGCCGCCCGAAAGCCAGGACCGAGCCTCGACTGGGTCGTCTCTAGGCAGGAGCTATTGGGCGTTGGCAGGATTCACAGGAGGTCTGTTCGTCATCGTGGCGCTTGCGCTCGCGGCGATGATCGTGACTGCTGAGAGCCCCCAAGCGGCCCCCGAGCCGACGCTCCCGGCGAACGGGCTCGACGAGATAACGGTCATCGGGACGGAGTTTGCGTTCAACCCCGACTCCATGGTCTTGAACCAGGGCGCGACCATCACTTTCGACAACCAGGGCGTCGTCATTCACAACATCGAGATAGAAGGGGTACCCGGGTTCAAGGTGGAGGCAGAGGCCGGCATGGCCGCATCGGGCACCCTCGCCGTCGCCCCCGGGGAATATCTGACCTTCTGCTCGATACCCGGCCACCGCGAGGCAGGGATGGAGGGCACGCTCACCGTCGCAACCGGCTAGAGCGGTCAGGAAAACTTGGTCTTCGGCCTCTCCTGCAGATCCTCGTCCACGTAGATGTTGGCCTTCTCGTTGTAGAAGCTGATCAGTCCAGCGATCCCTTGTGACTCCGGTAGCGGCGTGTCATATGCCCATGCGATGTCCTGGTGGGCCGTGTCACCGATGCTCACCGTCCAATACCGCGCGGTTCCTTTGTACGGACAGGCCGTCGATGAGTCGGTGGGAGCCAGAAGGTCCATTCTCACGTCCGTCTTGGGGATGTAGTACCTGGTTGGGAGCCCGGTCTCGAACAAGAATCGCGCGTTGGTCGTGTCAGCAACGGTCACCCCGTCGATCTCGACCCTGACTCTCCGCCCGGAGGGAAGGATGTCGACACGCGTGTAGGGGTCGCGGGCATGCACATAGACCTCTTCGTCTTCCTCGAACCAGTGGTCCATCGTCTTCCACACGAAGGCGTAATAGCCGTCGATCTCCTCGACATTCGACTGGTGGTAGGCGTAAGCGGCGCCTTCCCGGTTCCCCGCCTTCACAACGTATTGGGTTGCCTCACCACGGCTCGGGCTGTGTCTCGTCTCGCCAGTCTCCACGAGCACTTCGGTCAGAACGTCGGTCTCGGGGAAGTAGTAGGTCGGGTAATAGGGCACCTCCCAGACGAGGAGGGGGTTGTCCGAGTCAGCCACCACCTGCCCGCCCAGCATCACTCTCACGCGTTTGGAGCTGCCCTCCACGCGAACGCGCCCTCGGTCTGCCATTTGGAACCCCTTGGTAAGTCCAGCGCCAGAGACAACCCGGCGAAAGCCTGAGTGATTCCTCTAGTAGACGACGAGGGTGTCGAGATGGCCAGAGAGGGCCATCTGACGGCTGCCCCAATACTCCCCGAACCGGTGGACCATCGATTCGGGTCTCTCCGCATACACACGGCGTCCCAGGATCTCAGCGGCGAGCTCCAACTCGTGACGACGCTGCTGTGCCAGCGCCCCCAGCAGCGACCTCTCCCGGGGGCTGGGACAAAGATCAGGGCGAGCACCGAGCAGGGCGGTCAGCTCTGCCAGATCGTGATCTTCCCCAAGGACCAGACCGAGCCGATCCGCCGTCATCGCCGTCCCGACTACGACCTCAGGCCACAGGGGCGCAAGGAATTCCATCTGATGCCGAAGGTCTTTGACGCGTTTGCGCCAGGCGTGAAACTGGTCGGGCCTCCGTGACGCATAGGCCTGAACCATGTCCTGGCGGCCCCGACCATAGGTGACGTTGAGCCCCGGGCCAATTGCTTCGAACGAGTCACGAACCCCCATGCCGTACGGCTTCATCGCCTCCTCGTCAGTGGGCCAGGCTGCGTAGCGGCCGTAGGCGCGCTCCAGGTTGCGAACTACCCGGCCGACGGTGCGCGGGTCCTCCATGGCCTGTAGCTCCACCATGGCTCTCCGATGCTCCAGTCGGACAGTCAGCTCCTCGAACGTCCCAGGCGCGAGAAGCTCGCCATAGAGGTCGCGGATCAGCCCGGCAGCCCCCACAACGGCCCGCGACGACCTGACGTCGGAGAGAAGACGGGCCGAGTCCCTCAACGATCGGTTCTCGAACTCGAATACTTCGCCTTTCAGCTCTCCACGGATGAGCCGCAGGAGGGACCTGACTCTCTTGATCGCCTTGCGCGACTGGTGGACCGCAGTCCCGAAATCCGCCTCGTCGTCGAAGAACCCGGAGGCTGCGAGCTTCAACTGCTCCATTGCCACCCGCTTCAGCCCGACTCCCAGGGGCTCTGCCCGGCCCAGTTGGAGTGCCGGGTCGAAGGACGCCATGCCCTGGCCGGCAGGCGGATAGGTGGCCAAAGCGGTCACGGAGCCAGCGTAATGTCGCGTCCGATGAGATCAGCGGGTCTTCTCCCCTACCGCTTCTCCGCCGGGCTGGAGGTGATGCTGGCCCACCCGGGCGGGCCGTTCTTCGCGGGAAAAGACGAAGGGGCTTGGTCCATCGTCAAAGGGATTGTCGAGCGGGGCGAGGTGGACGAGACCGCAGCCGCCCGGGAATTCGAGGAAGAGACCGGCTGGAGGCCTCCGGTCGAGGGGTGGGTGCCTCTTGGGGAGACCATCCTGCGCTCCCGAAAGGTCGTCGTCGCGTGGGCGGTCGACCAGGATTTCGATCCTCTTGACCTCGTGCCTGGCATGTTCACCATGTACGGAAGGCGATACCCCGAGATCGACCGAGTCGAGTGGATGGTGCCCGGCGTGGCTCGGCTGAAGCTCAGCCCAGCGCAAACGGTGTTCATCGACCGTCTAGAGGGCCATCTCGATTTGAATGGGGGCAAGACATGAGCGATATGCCAAAGACCGAGTCCGAGTGGCGGGCCAAGCTGGATCCCGAGCAGTATCAGGTGCTCCGGCAGGGGGCCACCGAGAGGGCGTTCACCGGGAAGTACTGGGATGCGAAGACACAGGGGACCTACCGATGCGCGGGATGTGGGGAGAAGCTCTTCGCCAGCGATACAAAGTACGAGTCCGGGTCGGGCTGGCCCAGCTTCTACCAGCCGTTGGACCCTGACATGATCGAGGAGGAGGAGGACCGCTCCTACGGCATGGTTCGCACCGAGATCAAGTGCGCCAACTGTGGCGGGCACTTGGGCCATCTCTTCGACGACGGGCCCAACCCGACCGGCCTCAGGTACTGCGTGAACTCCGCCTCACTCGACCTTGCCGAGGACGAGCTCGACTAGCCGAAACAGGCGAGCGGCTTAGATTCCCCCCGAAAGGAGTCGCAGATAGCCGAGCTTCCCACAGGAACGGTCACGTTCCTCTTCACCGACATCGAGGGGTCGACCCGGCTCTGGGAGGAGCATCCCGCTGCCATGCGGGCGGCGTTGGCCAGGCACGACGAGATGATTCGGTCGGCGGTAGAGGGCAACGACGGGCATGTCGTCAAGAGCACCGGTGACGGAGCCTACGCAGTGTTCGGCCGCGCCCAAAGTGCTGCGGCTGCAGCGATCGCGACGCAGGAGCTCTTCACGGAGGAGCTTCCAGGAGTGGGCCGGCTCAAACTGCGAGTGGCCCTTCACACAGGTGAGGCCGACGAGCGCGACGGCGACTATTTCGGGACGGCATTGAACCGGACTGCTCGTCTATTGGGGACCGGGCACGGTGGGCAGATTCTCGTCTCCAGCGTCACCAGGGACGTCCTCTCGGAGCAGCACCACGAGTTCGTCGACCTCGGCACCCACCGGCTTCGAGACTTGGCTCGACCCGAGCACGTCTACCAGCTGCTCTACCCCGGCTCGCCTCACGACTTCGCTCCGCTGAAGAGCGTCGAATCGCGACCCAACAACCTCCCGCTCCAACTCTCGTCGTTCATCGGCCGGGAACGAGAGGTCGATCAAGTGACTCGGCTCGTGACCGAGGGGAGGCTGGTGACGTTGACGGGCGTGGGCGGCGCCGGGAAGACGAGGCTCGCAATCCAAGCTGCCGGCGAGCTACTCGACGCCTACGCCGACGGCGCGTGGTTCGTCGACCTGGCCCCTATCAGCGACGCCGAGCTCGTGATTGGCCAGGCTGCTGCTCCCTTTGGCGTTCGTGACCTCGAGACGGATGCCGATCATGCCCTGATCGACATTCTCTGCAACTACCTGAGTGGCAAAGACCTCTTGATCGTTCTCGACAATTGCGAGCATCTGCTCGACGAAGCCGCGAGCGTTGCCCATCAGCTCCTGACGAGATGTCCCAAAGTCGACATACTCGCGACAAGCCGCGGGCTCCTGGGGCTGCCGGGCGAGACTGCGTTTTCGATCCCGCCGATGGAGTTGCCCGACAAGGACGCTGACGGCGAATCGGCTGCCGTGCGGCTCTTTGTCGAGCGAGCGTCGAACGTCCGGCCCGGATTTGCCCTGGGCGAGGACAACGCAGACGCCGTCCGTGACATAACGCGAAGGCTCGACGGCCTACCCCTGGCAATCGAGCTCGCAGCCTCCCGTATCAAGGTTCTTGCACCTGCAGAGATCCTCGCCCGTCTGGACAATCAGCTCAGGCTGACCTCCTCGCGGGGGCTCGAAGGTAGACACGCCACCCTGGAGGCGGCAATGGCCTGGAGCTACGACCTCTTGACGCCCGTGGACCGCGAGGTGTTCGCCTGCCTTTCGGTCTTCTCCGGAGGGTGGGCACTCGAAGCTGCCGTTTCGCTATCGGGCCTCGATGAGTTCGATGTCCTGGAGACACTCGAACATCTCGTCGACCAGTCACTCGTCGAAGTCTCCGATCCGGAAGCGGGAAGACGGTATCGCCTGCTGGAGCCGGTGCGGCAGTACGCAACGGCAAAGCTCGAGGAGTCTTCGCATGACCACGAGGTCCGGAGAATGCACGCCGAGTACTTCGCCCGGCTCGCCGAGGAGGGGCGGACCGGCCTCCGGGGCCCGGACCAGGAGCGCTGGATCGTGAGGCTTCAGGCCGATCACGACAACATGCGCGCGGCGATCGATTGGTGCCTCGACCAGCAAGAGGAGTCTCTAGCTCTAGAGATCACCGCACCGATGGGCTGGTTCTGGTGGCTCAGGGGACTGTGGCCCGAAGCCCTCAGATGGTTCTGGAAGGTCTACCGAAGCACTGAGGGAGCCGACCCGCTGCTCCGTGCTCGACTCGTGTACGGAGTGGCAGCAATAGAGGTCATGCGTGTCCGACCCGCCGAGGTTGCCCCGCTTTTCATGGAGGCGCTGACTGTCGTCGAGCGCGACGGCTCACCGACAGACGTCGCATGGGTCAAGTCGACCCTGGCAGAGATGAGCTCAGACGTGGATCGTCTCCGACCTGAGGACGGTGCGGCCGGTCTGGCACTCGAGGCGATGAAGGACTTCGAATCCGCCGGGGATCGATGGGCGGCCGCCTACACGCGATTTCTCTACGGGCAAACCCTATTCGTCGCGGATGATCCCCGGGGGGTCGGCGAGATGGAGGGTGCCTTGGATGAGTTGCTAGAGCTCGGTGACAAGTGGACCGCAGCCTGGCTGGGTTTCGTCATCGGCCACTCGAGGGCTTTCGAAGGTGACTACGACGACGCCAGACGTCTCATTGTCCAGAGCGGCGAGTTGGTGGAGCACTCGAACGACAGGTGGATCGGGACGCACTGCACGAGCAGGCTCGGTGTCCTCGCGGCGATGGAAGGCAAGCACGACCGCGCACGGGAACTCTTCGACCAGGCCCTTCCTGTGCACATGCGGATCGGGGATCAGAACTGTGAAGCGCTGATCCACACATATATGGGAGAGATACTGACCGATCAGGGGAATCTCGACGATGGCGAAGGGCAACTGCGAGAAGCTCTGGCCGGCTATCAGGACCTGGAGAACGACCTCGGCATCGCCAATGGGCTGAGGAGGATGGGCTGGCTCGCCCTCGCTCGTGGGAACCGGGAGAGGGCCGCTGTGCTCCTCGCAGGTTCGGGCACCGTTGTATCCGGCTCCGGGGGCCGGATGTCATCCCACGATGCGAGGCGGATGTCAGAGTCGACCTCGTCTCTTCGGGCCGAGATGGCCGAGGGCGAATTCGACACAGCTTGGCGCCGCGGAGAGGACATGACGGCTGAAGAGCTTCTCTCCTACGCGCTGGGCCGCCAGGGGTTCTGACCCCGGAACTTCTCCAGGACGCCGATCATCTCCGAATCGCGGTCACCGGTCGGCAGGTCCGCTATCCGGATCCGGCCTTCCAGCAAACTGCCTGTCAAGTCGGGAGTGATCTCCATCCCGTCGACGAGGTGCTCGACGGCAACGTTGCCGGGGACCATCTCGACGCAGAATTCCTCGACGCCGTCGGCCCGAGCCACGGCCACGAGAGCTTCGAACAGGAGTGTGCCGAGCCCCCGCTTCTGAAACTCGTCGACCACCGTGATCGCGATCTCCGAGCATCCCTCTGTTGCCACGTACCTGCCCACCCCTGCCACTTCGCCGTCGACCAGGGCACCCCAAGCGACATGGGATCTCTGGTCGACGTTGGTCAGGTAGGCGAGCTCGGCCTTGCTCAGACGAGCCAGCCCCTGGCCGAAGCGAGTGAACCGGCTCTCGACCGAGAGGTGCTCCATGCCCTCCTCGATCAGTTCCACATCGGCCGACACGATGGGGCTGAGGAGGACCTCGGAGCCGTCCCGCAACTCGGTCGTGACCCTCGGCCTGTCGTCGGGGATGACCACTGGCATCCGGGTATTGAAGCCGAGCCAAGAGCCTGCGGCTGTAACTTCATTGGCGATGACGCGCCGAGCGACAGCCACATCCGGGTTCGGGTCGGGGAAACGGGAATCCCATGACGCGAGCGCCTTCTACGAGCGGTTCGCCCCGCCGTTGCTGTCCGACGACGAGCGAGTCGAACCGTTCTCCGTCAAAGACCGGCTCTTCGTCGGCGATGCCCGCGAGATGACGAGCAGGCAGGTGGCAGATCGCTCGGTGGCGCTCGTTGTCACATCGCCCCCCTATTTCGCCGGGAAGGAGTACGAGACGGACATGGGATCGGGGCACATCCCCTCCACCTACGTCGAATACCTGGAGATGCTCCACGATGTGTTCGCCGTCTGCCTTCGCAAGCTGGAGCCCGGCGGCAGGGTGGCGATCAACGTGGCCAATCTGGGGCGCAGGCCGTACCGGTCACTCTCGGCTGACGTGATGTCGATCCTCCAGGACGATCTCGGCATGCTTCTGCGCGGTGAGGTGATATGGCAGAAGGCGAAGGGAGCCGGCGGAAGCTGCGCCTGGGGCTCGTACCGATCCCCGCAAAACCCGGTGCTCCGAGACGTGACCGAACGGGTGATCATCGCCTCGAAGGGCAGATTCGATCGGGCCGTGAAGAGGGCACAGCGGGAGTCGGCGGGGCTTCCTCACGAGGCCACCATCGAGACCGGCGAGTTTCTCGACGCGACAATCGACGTCTGGGACATTCCTTCGGAGCGAGCGACAAAGGTAGGGCACCCGGCTCCGTTTCCGGTGGCCCTGCCCAAGAGGTTGATCGAGCTCTACACGTACAAGGGAGACCTCGTCCTGGACCCGTTCGTCGGGTCAGGAACCACGGCCGTCGCTGCGGCCGAGTCCGGGCGCCATTACGTGGGGTTCGACACGGAGAGCGCGTACATCGAACTTGCCGAGAGCCGCCTGTCCGGGAGATGAGCATCTCGATCCTCGCGGTGTGCGCCGGCAACATCTGCAGGTCTCCCATGGCGGTTGCGGCCATCCGGTCGGAGGCCGACCGGATCGGCCTGAGCGTGACGGTCGACTCGGCGGGCACCGGCGCCTGGAATCTCGGTGATCCTCCGAGCCCACCTGCGGTGGAGGCTGCAGAGCGCGAAGGGTTGGTCCTGGACGGCCGGGCTCGCCAGGTGCACAGCGGCGACTTCAGCCGCTTCGACGTGATCGTGACGATGGATCGGGCCAACCTCCGGGATCTCGAGGCCATGGCTCCGAGCCTGGAGGCCCGGGCCAAGCTTCGCCTCTTCAGAACGTATGACCAACTGTCCGAGGACGACGAGATACCCGACCCGTTCGGCGGGGCAGACGAAGATTACGACCGGGCGATATCCCAGATCAAGGCCTCGGCTGCCGGGCTCGTCGCGACGCTCGCCGGGGTGTCAGCCGGCGTGGAGGACCCGGTAGCCCTCGAGTAGGAAGCCGAGGCCCGTCTTCACGGGATCATCGGACTCCTTCAGCAACCGGTAGGGAAAGCTCGACCCGTTGAAGGCGTCGTCGTTCCAATATGGGTTGGACCGGTCGATCTCGCCCCAAGCGGATACATAGATGTATGGCTCATCGTGGGCCTGATCGCCCGGCGATGCGCCGTAGCTGGCCCGCCGACCTTCCTCGAGACTCCCCATCTCGATGGCCGCATCGAAGTGCTCAGGCCAGAGTTGCACCTCTGACGCGTCGTCGCCCGGTTTGCCGTGGGAGCGAAGTTCCTCCAACAGGACCCAGGCGAACCCGAACCACTCGCTCAGCGCACGGGTCGACGCCGGGTCGACGTCCAGCGGCTGGTCCGGATGGAGCGGGTCGAGAGGGTCGTGAAAGTCGGCAAACCACTCCTCCTCGTACTCGTGGCCGAGGAACTCGACGGCCTCCCGAACCGTGGAGAGTTTATGTGATCTCGACTTCCCCGCCTGCTCGACGATCAGCTGGTCACCTTCGATGCGGAGCAGCTTCCCCTCGAATTCCGGTGTTCCGAACCCACCTTCGTGGTGACGGAGACCCATACGCCCTTCCGCCTCGTGACGCGAGGGGCCAAGGGCGAAGAAAGCGATCTGATGGAGATGCTCCCGGGTCGGCCCGAATGATGGCGGCAGGTCAGGGAAGGGGAATCCGGTCAATCCCCGGACTCTCCACCGGACGGCTTCCTCCACAGTGCAGCGACCTGGCCCGCGCCGGCGAGGAGGCCCGCCCCGAAGATGGCTGCTCCGGTGCTGCCGGAAAGGGTCTCATCGATCCCGAGCGCTGCGTCTATCGAGGCCGCGCCCGGTCCCACGAGGGTCAAGGCCAAGGCCACAACGGCCAGCATCGCGACGTATTCATAGCCCTCGTCGGGACGACTGAACACGTAGAAGCCGCTGAAACGATGGACGGTCCAAAACGCGGCAAGCATGGTTGCGGCGAGGGCTGCAGCAGCCACCGACGTCAGGAGGCCGACGATGAGCCCCACCCCGACCGCCAGTTCGGTCGCCGAAGACAGAAACGTGTTGAGACGCGGCAGTCTCCATCCTCTCGCCTCGAACCAGTTGGCGGTTCCCTCGAGACTGCGCCCGTGATGGATCCCGTGGGCGACCATCACGACTCCGGCCCAGATCCTCAAAGCCAGCAACGCTATGTCGATCATCTCTAAGTCGGTCACGAACTCCTCCTATGCCGCATGGTCATTCAATGTTCACTATGAAATCGACGCTGAGATGCGAGCGCCAGTCGGAGCCCCATTCATTTTTGTAGAATCGCTTCAGCAGGAATAGCAGACCCTTGATTCGGTTGGGAATACCTTCA
>JBFFIL010000020.1:0-11394 GCA_041556535.1 Acidimicrobiia bacterium
CCCTTGCATGAACGCCTTGAACTGCAGCGCGTTGAACGGCGCCTGCTCGACGTTGTAGCCGATGGCGTCGGCCCAGGTTTGCGCGAACCCCTTCCCCTCTTCGTAGCCGCCGCCGGGAAACTGGAAGTAGTAGACCGGCTCCCCCATCACCCCACGCACGGTAGTCATGGTCAGTGGTCCCCGAGATGTGCCACCATTGGGTCGTGCCCGACGAGTCCTTTGCGGGGAAGCTCCTGGTTTCGACGCCTCGGTTGGAGGACCCGAACTTCTACCGGACGGTGGTGTTGATGCTTCAGCACGACAGCGATGGGACGCTCGGAGTGGTCCTGAACCGCCCGACTGACGAGAGAGTCGCAGACCACCTCCCGGACTGGGCCGGCGCAGCCGCGGACCCCGGCTTGGTTCACATCGGAGGACCGGTGGAGCCGGCCGTGGCGATCGGCCTCGCCATAACCACCGAGGGTGAGAGCACGGGGGTGCCCGGGTTGTGCCTCGTTGACCTGAGCGCACCACCGAAGCCACCAGCGCCAAAGGCGCGCGTCTACTCGGGTTACGCGGGTTGGGGCGCCGGACAGCTCGAGATGGAGCTCGACGAGGGCTCATGGTACGTCGTCCAGGCCTCGCCCGACGATCCGTTCGACGATGCCGCCGGGCAATGGGCGAAGGTGCTGCGACGCCAACCCGGTCTTCTGGCACTCGTCGCGACGTTCCCAGAGGATGTCTCCTTGAACTGAAGCGCCGAATGCAAGTGATCGGGACCTACCCTTGCACGATGACCTCAGGCACGGCCCCACGTCTCCGGCCGAGTCTCCGACACAAGTCACCCGGGCTCGACGTCGAGCGCGAGCTGTGGACCGCAGACACCACAATCGTGGTGGGCGTCGACGAGGTGGGGCGGGGAGCTTGGGCCGGTCCGATCTCAGTCGGCGCGGCCGTGGTCCCACGCGATCGGCGGGTGTACAAAGTTCGTGATTCCAAGATGCTCAGCGAGGACGAGCGAGAAGCCCTGTTCGACCGGATCGCCTCCTGGTGCACGACATGGGCCGTCGGACATGCCAGCCCCGGCGAATGCGACGCCCTGGGGATGTCGGATGCGCAGCGACTGGCAGCACGGCGGGCCCTCGGAGGCCTGGCTGTGGAGGCGGACCACATACTCGTCGACGGGAATTGGGACTTCGTTGGCGGGGCACGCAAGATCGTCGGGGGTGACCGAACTTCATTGTCCATCGCAGCTGCGTCGATCCTCGCCAAGGTGACACGCGATCGCATGATGCGGTCGCTTTCCCGGGAGTTTCCGGCCTACGCCTTCGAGTCCAACAAGGGTTACCCCGGGCCCACCCACAAGGCAGCCCTTCAGGCATATGGACCGAGTTCCATCCACCGTCGCTCATGGGTCTTCATGGATCACCTCATGTGGAACGGGCTCCGGCGCCTGCCTCGGGCCGGCAACCAGCCCGCGCTCCCATTCGAGTCGTAACCGCCTTCGGGTCGGACCCTGTAGAAAAGGCCCATTCCTGCCGATAATCCCTTCTACATGAGGACCATCGAGGGGTTGGGCGCGCTATTCGACCGCATGCCTGTAGCGCTCTATCGGAGCGCGCCGAACGGGCGACTGCTGGCAGCCAACACTGCACTGGCGACCCTGCTCGGCTACGAGAGCGCTGACGAGATCCTCGCCGCCGTCTCCAACGTTCGTGAGATCTACGCGTCGCCAGAGCTCCGACTGAAGTGGATAGAGGAGATCGAGCACGACGGGATCGTTTACGACTTCGACGTCGAATTGAGGCGTGCCGACGGCTCGACCGTCTGGGTCGAGGACACAGCAAGGGTGGTGAAGGGTGACGACGGGTCGATCTTCTACTACGAGGGCGCCCTCATCGACGTCTCAGAGAAGGTGAAGGCGAAAAAGGCCAAAGACGAGTTCCTCGCAGCGATCTCTCACGAGCTTCGCAATCCTCTCGCCGTAGTGCTCGGTCTCAGCGAGGAACTGGCGTCCAATTACGACACCTTCACCGACGACGATCGCCGTGACATGGCGCGATTGGTGTCTCGCCAGGCCGAGGACGCGTCCTGGATCATCGAGGACTTGCTGGTCGCGTATCGGGATGACGTGAGCGAGATTGCCGTCTCCTCGAGGGAGTTCGACGTGACCAAGGAAGCCGAGCGAGTCCTCGAGGTAGTCGACTACCCGATCGCCATAGCCGTTCACGGAACCGACCCGAGGGTCGTCGCCGACCCACGCCGCACGCGGCAGGTGCTCCGCAACCTCGTCAGCAACGCCCTCAGATATGGAGGAGACCAGGTGAGCTTGACGATCGGCCAGACCGGGGACCGTGTCGAGGTCACGGTTCGCGACAACGGCCCACAGATCCCCGACGATGACATCGATCGGATCTTTCGCCCATTCGAGCGGGGCTCCGGCTCGCATCCCCACGGATCCGTCGGGTTGGGTCTTTCGGTTGCGCGCACGCTCGCTCGTTTGATGGACGGTGACCTGACCTACCGCCACGTCGACTCGCTCTCGTGTTTCGTCCTGTCCCTGCCGGCGGCGTGAAGCCCACCCGGCCCTAACCTGCGGCCATGCGCGTCCTCGTCACAGGTGGTGCCGGTTTCATAGGGAGCCACGCTGCCGTGGCCCTGGTTGAGGCCGGCCACGACGCGGTGATTGTGGACAACCTGTCCAACTCCCGCCGTTCGGTTATGGCCCGGATCGGGGAGATCACCGGAGCCACTCCCGAATTCGCCGAAATCGACATTCGAGACGAGGGGGCTGTGGAGGATGTCCTCGCTTCCGGGTTCGATGCATGCATCCACTTCGCCGCCCTCAAGTCCGTGGGCGAGTCGGTTGAGATGCCGCTTGCCTATTACGAGAACAACGTGGGGGGCACTGTCGCCCTCCTTCGGGCCCTCACCCGCCATGGAGTCTCGACCTTCGTATTCAGCTCCTCGGCGACCGTTTATGGCGACGCGGCGACGCTCCCGCTGCGCGAGGACATGCCTCTGGGTGAGGCCACCAACCCCTATGGCTGGACGAAGATCATGATGGAGCAGATCTTGCGAGATACCCAAGCCGCTCACCCCGCCATGAGTGTCTCGCTTCTCCGCTACTTCAATCCCGTCGGTGCGCATCCGTCGGCTCGGATAGGCGAAGACCCAAGGGGTGTGCCTAGCAACCTCATGCCCTATGTGGCAAGAGTCGCCTACGGCGTCCTCCCGGTGGTCGAGGTCTTCGGTGACGACTACCCCACAGACGACGGCACTGGGGTGAGGGACTACATCCACGTCGTCGATCTCGCAGAAGGACATGTCGCCGCTCTGGAGAAACACGCCGATGACCCTGGGGTGCATGTCTACAACCTGGGCACAGGACGCGGCCACTCCGTGCTGGAGGTGTTGCGCGCCTTCGAGGAGGCTTCAGGCAAGCCAGTGCCGTACGAGATCGTCGGGAGACGCGCCGGTGACGTGGCAGCGTCCTGGGCCGACGTGACCAAGGCCGCCCGAGATCTGGGTTTCCGCGCCAGGCGGGATCTCGCCACGATGTGCGAGGACGCGTGGCGATGGCAGCTCGAGTCCCGATAGTTACTCTCGATGGCGTGAGCGATCTCATCGAAAGAGCCACTCTGTGGGCCGACTCCGACCCAGACCCTGAGACACGGGCCGACGTCGAGGCCTTGGTGGGTGCCGCCGACCTCGAGAGGCTTCATGAACTGTTCGACGCCGAGCTCACCTTCGGAACGGCAGGCTTGCGCGGTGAGGTGGGGCCCGGGCCGAACCGAATGAATCGTGCGGTTGTCATTCGGACCACTCGAGGCCTGGCCGATCACCTCTTGGCCCGGGAAGGAGCTTCCCCTGACCGTCCGGTGGTGGTCGGTTTCGACGCACGCCCCACAAGCAGGAGATTCGCCGAAGACGCTGCAGGCGTCCTGGCTGCGGCCGGGTTGGCCGTCATCTATTTCGGCGATCCCACACCCACGCCGCTCGTCGCATTCGCTGCCAAGCATCTACGCGCCCAGGCAGCCGTCGTCATCACGGCCTCGCACAACCCGCCGTCGGACAGTGGCTACAAGGTGTACGGCGCAAACGCCGCACAGATCGTCCCTCCCGACGACAACCTCATCTCGGCGGCCATCGCCGGCGTCAAGCCGGCTCGAGAAGTGTCTCGAATCGAGGACCCGTTCTCCGGAAGCGAGCCCCTGGTTGCTCCGGCACCCTCGACGATCCTCGACTGCTATCAGGAGGAGGTCCTGGCCGCACGGCCCTCTCCGGTCGCCTCCACCCTCAAGATCGTGTACACGCCGCTCCACGGGGTGGGGGGTGCCGTGCTCGAGGCCGTCTTTCGCAGAGCGGGCCACGACGGTGTCGTTCGCGTGGACCCCCAATTCGAGCCGGACGGCAGGTTCCCGACGGTCGAATTCCCGAACCCGGAGGAACCGGGCGCACTCGACCTCGCGGTCGCCAGGGCGAGCGACGTGGCCGCAGACCTCATCATCGCCAACGACCCGGACGCCGACAGACTCGCTGTCGCCGTGCCTGACGGAGCGGGGGAGTGGCGCCCGCTCTCCGGGAACGAAGTTGGAGCTCTGCTCGGCGATTACATCCTCCGCCACGTGGAGAGTGACGAGCGCCCGATAGTCGTCAGCTCCATCGTCTCGAGTCCGATGCTGGCAAGAGTCGCAGCCGCCTATGGGGCCCGCCACGAGGTGACGCTGACAGGGTTCAAATGGATCATCAACGCAGGTCTCGCTTTGGAGAGGGCGGGGGAGGGTCGGTTCGTGTTCGGCTACGAAGAGGCCTTGGGCTACACGGTTGGCCCCGCCGTGCGCGACAAGGACGGCATAGCTGCGGCGCTGGTCTTCACAGACCTCGTCGCGGGTCTGCACGCCGAGGGCACCACGGTCCTGGAGCGGCTCGTCGAGCTATGGGAGGTCTCGGGACTCTGGGTCAGCGCCCAGCATTCCGTTGTCCGCCCCGGACCGGACGGGGAGGCAAGCATCAGGGACGCGGTGAGCGCCTTGGTCGCCAACCCGCCGACATCGATCGGCGGACACGCTGTGAGCGACATCACCGACTATCGCCTGGGCGCCGAAGGGCGCCCACCCTGGCTCGGCCGCCAGGACCTGGTCGAGTTGTCACTCGGGCACTCAGGCAGGGCTCTTGCTCGACCCAGTGGAACCGAGCCCAAGCTCAAGATCTACGTCGACCTCAGGGGGGAGTGTGGAGACGATGCATTCGCCAGCCACGACCGTCTCCTCCGCGCGGCGACTGAGATGGCTGCCGAGATCGCGAGCGGGCTTGGCTTCTAGGAAGCCCACTTCCATCCTCGCCGTGCTGTCCCTGGCGTCCGCAGCGTGCGTCGGCCCCATTGCCACGAGCGGGCCGGCCGACTTGGTGGGCACGACCACAACGAGCAGTTCGACTTCGACGACGACGACCCTGCCGCCCGCGACGACCACCACGACTGAGAGCCCGGACGAGGAGCCCGTCGACGAGCGACTTGCCCTGGGTTGGCTCTCGCCCGAGGGGATTCCGATGTCGATCATCGAGACCGACGGGCACATTCGTCGAGTCCTGACCCCTTGCGGCAATGAGGCGCCAATTGTCCTCGGCACACCGCTCTACCAGACCACAGTCGTGCTGGACCCTGGGCACGGTGGCCCCATCGACACCGGCGCATGGGGGGCTGGCGGTCTCCGGGAGATGGATGTCAACCTCAGGGTGGCCCTTGCGACCCAGATCCTGCTCGAGCAGCGAGGCATATCGGTCGTCCTGACCAGAACCGGCGATTACCCGACACGGCTCTTCGTACGCTCATTGCTCGCCGACACACTGCAGGCCGAGCTGATGGTCTCCATTCACCACAACGCACCCACCCCGTCCCGCTCATCACGACCCGGGACCGAGGTATTCGTCCAGAGCGGGTCTGAAGAGTCCGCCCGTTTGGGAGGGCTGTTGTGGGCACGGGTGACCCGGGCCTTCTCCATAGTCGATGTCGCCTGGTCTCGAGCCGGAGACTCCGGCGTGATGACCGTGATCAATCCGGAGGGCGAGGATGCCTACGGGATGATCCGGAACCCGGAGACGCCGACCGCGCTGATTGAGCTCGGGTACATCTCCAACCCCGCCGAGGCGAGGTGGTTCTCCACCGACGCTTACCCTTTCTATGCCGGACTCGCCGTAGCGAACGCGATAGTGGATTACCTGACAACGCAACGGCCCGGGGTCGAGTTGGGGCCGGGAAGAGTCCGCGACCCGCTCCCCGGCATCAGTTCATCCCAATGCGTGGACCCCCATCTGGGATAGGGGGGCGCCTGGTCGACTGGGTGGGGGACAGATCGATCCCGACCTTCCTGCGGGTATAGGGTTTTCCTGGGTCTTACTTGACATAACGTGGATTATGGGCACTCCGCCCACGCCAGGATCGCAACGTCGCCCGATGTTCGCTCCTCCCTGCTCAGAGCACCAAAGCGGGACCTAACCGCCGCCAGAAACTCGACACGAGCCGTCTCGCCCAAGGACTTGAAGCGCTCGGCCTCGAGCCCGAGCCGGGTCCTTCTGGCGAGAAAGCCGTCGGCGTCGACGGTGTTCAACACGGGTCGTTGCTCGGTTGCGCGAACATGAAATCCCGACTCTTCGAGCAGCCCGGTCAACTTGCCGGCTTCGTTCATCAGCTCCCGACTGCTCGGGACCTCCCTGAGAGGCTGAGCGCCACACCGATCCAGCTCCTCCGTCCACACCTCCTGGGGCGCAAAAACCCCCTTTGAGGCCTCCCACGTGATCACACCGAGCTTGCCGCCGGGTCGCAGAATCCTTCGGACTTCCCCAAGGGCAGCCAATGGCTCGAGGACGTGGAACAGCATGAAAGCCATGGTGACCGCATCGAACGTATGTTCCCTGAACGGAACTGCAGCAGCGTCCGTCACCACCCTCGGGAATCCGGAGGGTGCCTGGGCCAGCATCCCCTCCGCTCTGTCTGCACCTATCACCTGAGCTCGGGGTGCGGCCATCCCGATGACGGGAAGAAGGGTGCCCACCCCGGTGCCGAGGTCGAGGACCATCCGGGCACCACCGATCTCCAAGCCATCGACGAGCGCCAACCCGGCCGGGGCAAGCACCGGGGCCCAGTGCAGTCGATACACCTCGGCGCCCTCGGAGTACCGACGAGCGAGGTCCTCGGCGTGGGTTCCCGCCGGCACTCGAGTCAGCGCCGCCTCCGCACGCCGCGACCCCCGCCGAAGAGGATGCCCGCTCCGAGGACGAACCCGAAGTCGTACCAGGCTCCGTTGTTGTGCACCTCGTACAAGGTCACGCTCTCGGTGAAGAGGGAGATGATGAATGTGAGGGGGGCGATGATCCCGTGCCAGACTCCGAGCCAGAATCCGGCCACCTCGCCACCTGATGGGGCGACATCGACACTCGGGTTCGCTCCCGCAGCGCACGCGGACAGGACCAGGAGCAACGCCAAAGCCAGCAGTATCAGCCGAACGACTCGATTGGACAATGTGTCTCCTTTCGTACGGTTCTGACCCTACCTCGGCGGCGTCGTGGAATAGGTCGGCACGGCTTGCGGTTCCCCACCCCGAACCAATGCCAGGAAGGGTTTAAAAACAATGGCCACAGTCGCCCTGACCAAAGACACTTTCGACGAGACCATCAAGAACAACGAGACGGTTTTGGTCGACTTCTGGGCCGAGTGGTGCGGCCCGTGCCGCGTGTTCGCGCCGACCTTCGAATCAGCATCGGAGAAGCACGACGACATCGTCTTCGCCAAGGTCGACACCGAGGATCAGCAGGAGCTGGCCATGGCCTTTGGAATCCGGTCGATTCCGACTCTGATGGTCTTCCGTGACCAGATCGTGCTCTACGCCCAGCCCGGCGCCCTACCGGGGAACATGCTCGAGGACCTCATCACCCAGGTCAAGGACGTCGACATGGACGACGTTCGCCGTCAACTCGCCGAGCACGACGGTGCGAGTCATGACCATGACCACGACCACGACCACGACCGCGAGGTCGAGACAACCGCCTAACCCGGCCTTCTATAGACCGTCACGTGGCTGGTTGACCGCTCCGTGAAAGGGCGCCGGTCGTACCAACCCCATCTCCCCTCTTTCTCCAGCCCCGCAAGCTGAGCCATGAGGTCCAACTCGGACGGATAGGCGTACCGGACCTCGACCGGCAGAACCAGCTCGGACCCATCCGCCTGCCTTCGAACCAGATGGCTGGTTATGCGCTGGCGGTCGGGATGGTGAATGGACATCTCGTAGGCATGCTCGTCCAACGAGCTGATACTCAGGACCGCCAATCGCGTGTTGTACTCGTCGAACCGCTTCAGGTCTGGGACGAAGCACTCGATGACGAACCTGCCCCCAGGCTCGAGATGCGATGCGACATTCTCGAAACACTCCACCTGACGCTCCTGCGTCAGCAGGGCGAACATGGTGTTGAACACCAGATAGATGAGGGAGAACTCGCCCTCGACGTCGACATCTGCGAAGTCGCCCATGGTCACCTCGAGTGAGCTTCCCCCCTGCTTGGCGCGGAGCTTCTCGACCATCGACTCCGATATGTCGATACCCGAGACGTCAACCCCCCGTGCAGCCAATGGCAGAGCCACCCGCCCGGTGCCGATCGCGAGCTCCAAAGCGTTGGGTGGCGAGCCGGCGAGGTCGAAGAGAAAGTCGATTGTCGATTCGTCGATCTGGGACCAGACGTCGTCGTAGATCGGAGACCACCTCTCGCCGTAGGTCTCCTTCCCGTAGTCATCCATGTTCCCCGTCCTCATGACGGCACTTTGGCAGCACCCAACAGTGCCTGCCGGGCTTTTCTGCTTATCTGCGAGGGTGACCGAACAGCGATGGCATGCCGACAAGGCCTGGCTGGGCGGGGACGAAGTCGTCCCGGACGTCGCGATCGAAGCCGTGGATGGTGTCATCTCCAAAGTCGAGCAAGGAGTGGATCCACTAGGCGCCACCAAGCTGCATGGTGTCGTCGTACCGGGCCTCGTGTCGGCGCACTCTCATGCGTTCCATAGGCTGCTGAGAGGAAAGACGCACGGCACAGGCACCGACTTCTGGACGTGGCGAGAGCCGATGTACACCGCGGCCGCCTCTCTCACGCCTGGCGCCTATCGCCGGACCGCCGAGGCCGTCTTCACCGAGATGCTCCTCGCAGGAATCACCACGGTCGGCGAGTTCCACTATGTGCATCATCGGCAGGATGGGACACCCCATGCCGAACCGAACGCAATGGCGATGGCGCTCGTCGACGCCGCGCAAACGGTGGGAATCCGGCTCACCTTGCTGGACACCGCCTACATGGCATCGTCGGTGTATGGCGATCCGCCACTTCCCCGTCAGCGACGGTTCAGCGACGGGACGATAGGAGCTTGGGTCGAGCGGGCTCAGATGCTGGCCGCAGACGTCAGCCAATTCAAGACGGCTCGACTCGGTGTCGCCGCCCACAGCGTCAGAGCCCTCTCTCCTCCCCAACTCGAGACCGTCGCCTCGGTGGGACGGGCCTTGGAGGTGCCGATCCACATACATGTCTCGGAGCAGCCAGAGGAGAACCAAGAGTGCCTCCGCGCACACGGTGTGACCCCGATCGGGCTCCTCGCAGACGTCGGATTCCTCGGGGCAGACGTCACTCTGGTCCACGCCACACATGCGAGCGCGGAGGACATCGACCTCGTCGCAGCCGAGGGAGCTCGCGTCTGTATGTGCCCTACGACCGAAGCGGACCTCGGCGATGGGATCGGGCCGGCGCGGGAGCTAGTGGATGCCGGGGTTGATTTGTGCCTTGGCTCGGACTCCAATGCCGTCGTGGACATTCTCGAAGAGGCTGCCCGCCTCGAGTACCACGATCGCCTGCGTCTACTCCGCCGCGGGGTCCACTCCCCATCCGGCCTGATGAGAGCCGCCACCGAAAATGGTGCAGCAGCCCTCGGATGGAACGCGGGGCGAATCGCCCCCGGTTACGTCGCCGATTTCGTCTCGCTCGACACCGAGTCGCTAGAACTGTCTGGAACCGACGGCGACATCTCGTCCGTTGCCATGGTCGCCACACGCGCCTCTGTGCAGCAGGCTTTCGTGGATGGGGTCGAGATCGTCCTCCCACCGCCGATGTACGAGGAGTCGAGATGACGGCTGACGCCGGTGTGCTTGCCGACTTGGAGGCCAGGGGCATCGTCTTCGAAGAGATGGAGTGTGACCCCGCCCTGGCCGACACCGCCCAATTCTGCGAGGCGTACGGGATCCCGTTGGACAGGTCGGCGAATGCGATACTCGTCGCATCTCGCAAGCCGGAGGGCCACAACGCCGTGTGCCTTGTCCTGGCCGACACCCGCCTCGACGTGAACGGCGTCGTCCGTCGACGGCTGGGGGTCAGGAAGGTGAGCTTCGCCTCAGCGGAGCTGACGCGGGAGTTGACGGGTCAGGAGATCGGTGGCGTTACCGCCTTCGGGCTCCCCCGCGGCATGCCGGTGTGGATCGATTCCCGGGTCGTGGAAAAGGAGTGGGTGATCATCGGAGCCGGCTCGCGCTCGGCGAAGATCAAACTCGATCCTTCGCAGTTCCCCCGGCTCGATGGTTACGAGGTAGTAGAAGATCTGGCCAGGCCTTTTGACGCAACCTGAGCCCGCAGTCTCTGTCGAGCGAGGAAGTACCAGCCAACCACGAGGATCACGGTGAAGCCAAACCACTGGATCGCGTATCCCAGGTGTGGGCCGTCGTCCTCGAAATCGGGTGGGCCCGCAGCAAACGGTGGACCGGGCCCGAGTTCCCCGATCTCGACGATGTAGACGTCTGCGAGTTCAAGGCGCGGATCGACCTGCTGTTGGACTCGATCTATGTCCACCCGACTCATGACCGTCAGCACGCCATCCGCCGGATCCTCCGGGCCCAGGCCCCGTCTCTCTTGTGACCTGTGGATCCAGCCCGAGATCGACAGCTCGTGCTGTGGGTCGAGGCCATGATCAACCGAGCCGACGTCTGTGTCGAGGGGCACCCAACCCCGGTTCACCAACACTGCCGCTCCCCCGCGGTACGAGACGGGAAGGACCAGGTGAGAGCCCGATACGCCCCGGTAAACCTGGGAGCGGATCAGGATCCCCGCATCTGTGAGCGCACGGCCCGACACGGTCACACGGCGGTACTCGATGTCCTTCGGCTCACTCCCCTCCAGGCTCTGGAACTCGACGGGCTCCTGGGTGAATCGGTCGGCTATGACAGAGTTAACCGAACGACGCTCTTCCAGTCGATCGAGCTGCCACATGCCGAGCCTGACGAAGAGGACGGCAATCACGAGCACAACCAGATGTGCTGCCATACACCTCGGATGTATGAGTCGTCGATCCATTCAGGCCGCTAGCGGGATCTCGTCGTCGTCGAGGAGGCCCAG